>NZ_JBLWWF010000008.1:0-150047 GCF_048268085.1 Neptunicella sp.
GCGTGTAAATCTATTCCACAGTAGTATGGATGCAGGTTAGTATAGAATCTCATTGAGTCTTCTCCTTTTGGGTTTGAGCACCTTCAGCTTAGTCAAAATGACTGGGCTGAGGGAGGAGGCTCAATGAGTATCAAGTTGCTCCACACGGATAAATTACTCGCTGCACTCATAATTTACCGGTGAGCAAGGCGTTAGCAGGCCAGTTCTTTTTTCAGTGTTTTTAACTGAATGTGGTGTGCCAGGCGGTTGGCATTTTAGCCTTGAGTTGTGGGTAAAATCGGTGCAGGCTAACCGGTAAGTTAGCCAAACAGTAAACATCAATTACTGAAGATAAAGAGGCAACGGAATGTCAGTCATACAATGCAAAAGGAGTTCGCACAGTTTGTTAGTTCATCAAATAATTCAAGCAGTTATGCGCTATGCGGCTGCTAATAAGCGTTATGCATCATCATGAAGAAACTTAATCATTGGCAAAGACTCGGGGTAGTACTTACAGGTATTTATGTTCTGAGTGCCTTGGCATTTAGTATAAATTCCTACACTAACTCCGACAATCCAAGCCCTTCGGGTACTAAGAGGACATATTTCTTTGTCATTTATACACCGTTTGATGAAAACGAAGTTGCTAGCTACAAAAAAGCGAAATTTGAGAAGTGCCAAAATGAAGGGATTTGGCTTAAAGACCACTCTGGAAATGACACAAGGTTAGATGATGATGGCTGCAAAGGTCTTGCAGAATTAGATCTTGGGCAAATGGCTCATAAATCGCCTAATTATATTGGTTTTTCAATTTTTTTAATTTTAGTGCCAATGCTTTTCTGGCTAGCCGTATGGCTAGTTATAAAAACCATTGGCTGGGTGCTGGCTGGCAAGTCCAATGCATAACAAGGCCATTAAATTTGCTCCCTTCGGTCGCCCGACGCTCGCAAGCTCGCGCGGTTTATGGCGGCGTTATGTTGCAAAGGAGATGCAGAGTATGAATCAAGTTAAGAATAAATTTCAGGTAATTGCGGCGACAATATCTACGCTTTATTTTGGGTTATTTGCCTACGGGGCTTTTCTCGTTATTCAAGAATTCGAAAATGTATTCAATTCTCTAGAAGCTGAATTACCTATTCAAACTTCTATATTAATTAACTCCTATCGTTATTGGGGTGTTTTAGGTTTAATTTCGGCTTTTATTCTTTATAAAGTTAGCAAAGGCCACAGTAGTAAATCCATGAAGCTATTAACTTTGCTATTTGTATTATCAGTTTTACTAGTTGTTTTTGCTGTTTGGGGTATTTATAGTCCTGTACTGGAAGGTAATGAGCAACCTGCAACATAACAAGCCATTACAGTAACGGGACTGCTAACAGCTTGCTCGGTTCCGCTTCGCTTCACATTTTAGCAAGCTATTATCAGCTCCTGAATGGGTCGTTATAAGCACAAGGAAGTTTAGTTATGAAAAATAAATTTGTTTACTGTTTAAAAATGGCAATAGGTATTTCTATTGGTACAGCTATATATCAACTATTAATTCATTCAGAGTCTGCGTTTGACTTCTATAGACCTGCTTTTGTGGGGGGATTTTCATTCGTGCTTTTATATATTTACTATTCAATAAAGTCCCGTAAAAATGGTTAATGTGCGTATAACAAGTTTATTAAATATCGTTACGGCCAAAAAACGGCCTCTACTGGACGGGCAAATAACGCGCGCCATTTATAAAAAGCGTTATATGACTGTTTAATACATATGGATATTTTAAGAATTAATAAATTAGCAAACATGAGCGCCTTAACGTTTTCAGTTGCTCTTATGGCGTACATGTCCTTCGCATTTTATTCTGAAAAGCTAGTGGGTACTTTTTTGATAGGTTTAGTGGCGACTGTAATTCCGATCTTGTTAGCTACAGCCGGTAGCAATTTCTTTTTGAAGCGAACACAAGGTATCACTTCTATATTTATTTTTTGCGCTTTCTTCGTGGTTGTTTTAACTGGTTGCTGTATGTACCTTTACTTTTTCTTTTTCCCATCTGACAAGGCTACTGGATTAGAGTTTCTATTAATTCCTATATCTCAACTAATGGCACTACCATTTGCAGCTCTTTTAGGGATGGTTTTAAAAAACAATGTCAAAATCACATAACAAACCAATATTGCTGGGACGTTATACATATAGGGATGTAGCTTAGACTCATGATTAAAACTATAAATATTTCTAAAGAAGATTACTTAAAATACTCTGACTACGCGGTAAAGAGGCTATGGAAATCAAAGAATAAAAGCTCCGGCTTTTTGAGAAATATGATTGTATGGTTCTTTTTAGCTATTGGTTTCATGTTTATTTTTCAGGTCAAAGCAACCACTTTTGAAAGCTTTCATTGGCAGTCTGCAGCAATAGCTATCGCCCCATTTTTAATTTTTATAGTCGCTTACTATTTGAATGTGCGTAAATTCAAGATGCTCTGCATTCCAAACGAAAATGGGCTGATGATTGGCGAAAAATCAATTGAAGTAAATGCTGAAGGGATTGCGGAAGCTAACTCTCTTGGTAACTGCTTTTATAGATGGAAAGCTATTGAAGCGATAGAAGAACATGAAGGCAGCATATACATATTCGTAGATAACCTACTCGCATTAATTCTGCCACCTGAATCATTTACTTCAGAAGAAGAAAAAGAAGAATTCAAAGGATTAATTAAAAAACATAATATAGTCACAAACCTGTAAATTTAGCATTCACTCGTAAGAATGCGCTAAAGCTTTTGAGAATTGTCGCCAATCCCAAAGACGCTACACTCCGTTAATGAGTTGTAAATTATCATCATGGCAGTGTAAAAAATGGTTATCCCACAAGCCTTGCGTAGAACCTTAATCAAGGTACGTTTAAGCCCCTCACCTTGACACTTAAGAGTTATTACTAATGAGAAATATAAAAACCACTCTGTTAGGCGGACTATTCGTTTTTACACCGCTTTCTCACGCCGATTTTTTTGACGACTTTGATAATAAATCAGTAGCGGGTTGGCAAACCTTTACCGGTGATGGCAATGCGCAATTAACATTTTTACCCATGGATGGTTTTGCCCGTATGCAAGTCGATGCAACCAAAGACCAACACAATATTTATTGGACCATTATTAAACGCGATGTTGCACAGTCGTTGGATATGGAAAAGCTTAAAAGCCCAGACTACGAATTGCGCGTGGAAGCTCGCGTACGGCCCAGCCATTCGCCGCGCCGGGTCAACTTTATGATCAACACACAGCGCACAACGGATTTTCACGAACACCTTCGTGAATATGACTTAGGGCAGAATTCTGATTGGCAAATTATCAGTATGACCACACACAACTTTGACGCTGTTCCTGGTGATCAAGTTAATGTACAACTTGGCGTTACCGATTGGGGGCCAGGCAAATATTACTTAGATGTGGATTATTATCGCGCTGAAGTGGTTAAAGTGAAGAATGCAAAACCAGATGTCGGCGAACCGCTTGTTTATCATCCTCCGATCCCTGCGCTTGAAACCTTCAAACACCATGTGAACGTAGCACACGATGCGACCATCAACTCAGCGTTCCCTTTAGTTAATTTCAATAATTGGACATCCGACAATGAACGCGTTTTAACGGTTAGCGCAGGGCAATATCCTGTGTTGCGTTGGGATCTGCAACGCTTTCGCGGGCAAAAGGCGACTGGTCCGGGCGTACTGGAACTGACTACACAATCGGTACAGAAAGGTGGCGACTACATAGGGGCACTCGGCGAAGATTTTGGTATTGAGTTCGATAAGGTACGCGTATTTGAAATTCTCGGGGGCGATGAGAACTGGCAACAAAATAGTGTGACCTTCGCCAGTTTTACCCGGGGAAAAGATCTGCAATCCACTATTAACGGCCAAATGATTTTCGATACCGACGTTGCTCAAGCTAAGGGTAAAACCCTGGTTACTATCTCGCGCCCCGTAATGCAACGCATACTCGATGGCACCACGCGCGGACTCCTGCTGCAACCACTCGGTGCGCTCGAAGTGTCGTTTTACGACTCTGAACAAGGCGATGGTAGCCAAGCTGCCAAATTGCATTTCAACACTGGCGCTAATTAACTATTTGATGCGGTGCAAGGAAGCACAAGCAATTCTCAGGTGAAACATCAGCAATTTAGGTCAATTTAAGCTCAAGTCTGTATTTGCTAACTTCCTGCAAAACTTTATTTATAACGAGGCTAACAATGAACCGATTTTTTAAAAAGTTATCCATAGTTAGGCTGCTAGTGCTATGCGCGGCAATTGGCCTTATGGGTTGTGCGGCACCATCAACAAAAAGCCCGTCGCAGAATCAAATACATACCTGGGAGACGCAGGAAATTGTGCTTCTTGCAGATAAGTCTTACCCAAATTATTACACCGATGTAGACATGTGGGTTCAGCTTAAAGGGCCAGGATTCGATAAACGTGTATATGGTTTCTGGGATGGCGACAAGCGTTTTGTAGTGCGCGTGGTTGCTACCAAACCGGGCAAATGGACGTGGCTTAGTGGGTCCAACCATCCTGATGACGTTGGGTTGAATGGCCACTCAGGTTCCTTCACTGCAATTAAGTGGTCTGCTGGTGAAAAAAAACAGAATCCTAACCGACACGGTTTTGTCCGTGTCTCGCCCAATGGTCACGCCCTTGAATATGCCGATGGTACGCCCTTCTTTATGGTGGGTGACACCTGGCTGGCAGGTACAACGTGGCGCTTGCCATTTCGCAATGCGCCCACCTCAAACGATTACCAACCTGGCCCAGGCATTGGTTTTGAAGATGCTGTCGCTTTTCGCAAGAAGCAGGGGTTTAACTCTGTCAGTATGATTGCTTCCTTTCCCAATTGGGATGCAGATTTAAACCCCAGTACCTATGCAGATAAAAATGGAATTTACCTCAGAAATGCGTGGGAAAAATTCGGTTATGACGTAGCGAGCGAAAAAGGAACCGATGCGTCGGGCGGCGTGAGTTATTGGGGGGCGTTCACTGCCAAGAGTATGCGCGATGAGTACGGCAACTTGCCATTCGCTATGTCTGAACAGCATAAAGGTGTTTCAGATTTTACGCGCATCAACCCTGCGTATTTCAAAAGCCTCGATCGCAAAATGGCTTATTTGTCTAAAATGGGATTTGTGCCGCTGTTAGAAACGGTGCGCCGCGATGCGGGCCCGTCATGGAATGCCTATTTTAATTTCAATGAAACGTTTGCGCGTTACATGCAATATTTAATTGCGCGTTACGGTGCCAACAATATCCTATTTAGCGGTATTCATTTGGATTGGATCCCAAAAGATTTTAGCCTGACCGCCGCACAATTTAATGAAGCGCTCACTTATCACTTAAAAAAATATGGCCCGCCACCGTTTAACCAACCGGTTACGGTGCTAATTGATCGCTCCACTTATGCAGCCTTTGGGCATGCTGAACAAGTCCCTTGGCTGACCATGCACAGCGTGGGTAACAAACCGCGCGATCATCGCGTGAGTGAAGCATTGGAAACGCAATTCAAACTGACACCCGCTTATCCAACGATTAATTTCGAACCCTATTACACCGGCTGGCTGCACGAAATTAACAAACCGGCGGGTGAAGAACCACCGGCAAATTCTGCACGGGATAATTATTTTTCGCGCGCACAAATGTATGGCTCGGTGCTTTCGGGCGGATTGTCTGGTCATGTTCACGGCACGGCCGCCTATGATCTCACCTCTACCGGTGAACCCGCAGGTGCGAGGCCGCATTTCTGGGATGCATTGAATTACGAATCCGCCAACTACATGCAGCATCTGCACGCATTTGTGCAGTCACAAGGCCGCCGCTATCAGGATTTATTGTTAGCGGCTGATCAGATTTCGCCGCGTAAAGCGCCTGGCAGTCCAGAAGATGGCCTCGATGGTTGGTCTTACATGATGCGCACTGCGGAAAAAGATTTTGCCCTGCTTTATTTTGAAAATAAATCGGTTGTGCCACAGTTAAAAGGCTTCGTCCCCGGAAAAACGTATACATTGAATTGGTTCGATCCAATCAACGGTAAATGGCAAAAACCGGTTTCGATGACTGCAAATAGTGAAGGCACCTTAAACATGCCGAATTTTCCGCAAGATGAACAAATCGCCAGCCGCGATTGGGCCGCAAAAATTACTCTTTAAATTGATGGGCAAGACGTTCTTTAAATTAGAGCCTAATTAACGAACGTCTTGCCGATCCTTTTCAGTCGTGTTTTCACAGGTCAATTCGCCCCAGGAGACGTTAGGGCAGCTCCCTCCTATCTTTATTTGCATGCTTGCTATCTGAAGGTTTGACCCAAGATCAATTAATATTACTGTCTTGCATTTATTTTAGATAACCCGGAGTTTCGATTATGCAACAACTTAAAATTGATATTGTCTCGGATGTTTCCTGTCCCTGGTGCATTATTGGTTACCAAGGCTTAAAAACTGCGCTGCAACAACTCGATGGTGAGATTCAGGCCGAGATTGAATGGCATCCTTTTGAGCTTAATCCGACTATGCCCGCCGAAGGGCAGGACATTGTTGAACATATTACCGAAAAATACGGTATTAGCATTGAGCAAAGTGAACAGAATCGCGAAAACATCAAACAAAGAGGTTTAACCGTGGGCTACGAATTTGGTCATCGTGGTGGGGGGCGAATTTATAATACCTTTGATGCCCATCGCTTACTGGACTGGGCTAAACAGCATAACAAGCAAACCGAGTTAAAACTGGCACTGTTTGATTTGTATTTTAAACAAGGTGGCAACCCTAGTGATCATAAGCAATTGTTAGAAACCGTTGCCCAAATCGGCCTGCCAATTGAGGAAGCAAAAGCCATTCTCGATTCAGATCAACGCACCCAACAAGTGCGTGCTGAGCAGCAGCAATATCAACAAATGGGTATATCTTCGGTTCCAGCCTTTATAATCAATCAAAAATATCTAATCAGTGGCGGTCAGCCACCCGCTACTTTTAAACAAGCTTTACAGGACATTGCTGAAAAAGAGCTCAGTTAACCCCGCTTCCCCCCAATGCGCCTATTGACGGGCGCATGCTAATTTCCCGTCATTGAATACCAATTATCCAAGCTCAATTTTATTTCACCGTGCTATTGCATACCTAGAAGTATTAGGTATATATTTTATACCTAATACTTCTAGGTATAATATTGAGTCTTATATGAACCTTTCAAAAGATTTAATGGCGGCGTCCTCCACCCCTCTGGTTCTGGGGATTATCGCCGATGGTGAGAGCTACGGTTACGAAATCGTCAAGCGAGTTGAGGAGCTTTCCGGCGGCGCATTGAACTGGACTGACGGAATGATGTATCCCCTGCTGCATCGTTTGGAGAAACAGGGATATTTACAGGCCAATTGGCATATGGCCGAAACCGGCCGCAAGCGTAAATATTACGCCATCACTCCCGCTGGTCATCAATTTCTGGCGCAGCAGCAACAACAATGGCAAGTCATTAATAAGACGCTAAGTCGTATTTGGGATGAAATGAAAGACATTAATCACAGGAGTCACGATGATGGATTCCAACCAGCCTAGTAGTGATGTTGCTATGTTCGATCTCGAAGCGCAAATCCAGCAGTGGAAAACCTATTTGGCCCAGCATTCTGCCATTGTTGAAGATGATTTATATGAACTGGAAGATCATTTACGCGGCCAGATTGATGATCTTAAAACGGCAAGACTCAGTGAAGACGAAACGTTTCTGATTGCAACCAAACGCATTGGTAACCTGAATGCCCTCTCCCGCGAGTACGCCGAAGTTCATTCCGGTAGACTGTGGAACAATCTTGTTGTATCCGATCCCCGTCATACATCCAGCCATGTCGATCTGCTCAAAGTACTGTTATTAGCAGTTTGTGCCGCCATCAGCGTTAAAGTACCGGTGTTATTTGGACTCGATTTTGACGACGACGCGACGGCCTGGTTTTTTCTGCACAATATCAGTCTTTTCTTTGTGCCTTTTATAGGTAGCTACTTTATCGACAAACGCCAACTGGGAGTGAATGGCTACAAGTTACTGCTTGCGGTGATGATTCCGTGTGTTTTGATAATGAACCTTTATCCTTTCCAACTGGAAGGTTCTACCAACATTCTGGCGATAATGCATTTGCCGCTGGTTATCTGGTTTGTCGTAGGAGTGCTTTATACCGGTGACTGGTGGCAGTCAGATACTCGCAGAATGGATTTTGTCCGTTTTAGCGGTGAATATGTCATTTACTTTGTTCTTATTGCCTTTGGCGGGGTGCTACTTACCGCGTTTACGCTAGGTATGTTCCACTTTATCGGCTTCGATATTGAATGGTTGGTACAGCAATGGATTATTCCCTGTGGCGCGATAGGTGCGACTGTCATCGTAGCTTGGCTGGTTGAGGCCAAACAAGCCGCAATCGAAAATATGGCGCCAGTTCTGACTCGAGTATTTGCTCCGTTATTTACCCTGATGTTAATGGTATTTTTGGCCACCATGCTCATTAGCGGCAGCGCGTTTGACATGCAGCGAGATGTCCTGATTGGGCTGGACTTAATGCTAGTCTTGGTACTGGGATTGGTTCTATATGCAATTTCATCACGTGATGCGATGACACCGGTTGGTTTATTCGACTGGTTACAATTGCTGTTAGTTAGTACAGCGTTACTAGTGGATTTGTTTGCGTTACAGGCTATTGCTGGTCGTATATTTGAAATGGGTATGACGCCAAACCGTGTTGCAGCATTGGGAGAAAACCTCATCTTGATGGTCAGTTTATGTGGCTACGCATGGCATTATAGTCGTTTTGTTAGACGACAAACCGGTTTCGCTGCACTGGAACGCTGGCAAACTCACTATATTCCCTGCTACGTTATTTGGGCAGCGATAGTCGTGGTAATATTTCCACTCATATTTGGTTTTAGCTAAGTGATACCCCGTTGGCAAAACAACGGGTTATAGACGTTAAGTCAGGTAACTCAATATCGGCAACACTTGTGATTTGAAGGTAATCCCTATACTCTTAAATCTCGATGTACTTGATTCGTATCATTTCACTAACATAGCCAGAATAAGGATAATCAATTGAAAAAAATATCGTTTTTTTTATGTGCCATGCTAGCTATATCCACTGCAAATGCTGCAGTTGTTCCTTCTAGTCAAGTTATACAAAAGCAGCAAAGTATTTATACTAGCCAACAAATTTCAGCTCTGCTTGATTCTTCCGAAGTACAAGCCAACCTGATTAAATTAGGGGTCAACCCAGCCGATGCTAAAATGCGTATTTCTCATATGACGGATCAGGAATTGGCGTCGTTTCATGAGCAAATGCAAGATATGCCCGCTGGTGGTGGTGTGGTCGGTACTATCGTCACCGTACTAGTGGTTTTAGCGGTATTGGATGTCGTCGGTATTACTGATGTTTACTCATTTATTCGGCCGATTAATTAAGATATTGCCAATCAATTTCACTACATGTAAAGCTGGCATCATTGCCAGCTTTTTATTATTACTATGTGCTTGTGCAACACCACCGCAAACGGCGCATATTCTGGCTAATCAGCCCAACATTCCCGTTAAGCATGAAATAACCAACGTCCCGTTTTTTCCCCAACAGGAGTTTTATTGTGGGCCGGCTGCGCTATCTGAGGTTTTCAACTATTATGGCGTAAAACGGTCCCAGAACGATCTTGCCGCCGATCTATTTGTCCCCAAACTTGAAGGCAGCTTCCAGTTAGAAATGGTTGCCACCACCCGACAAAACGGTTTTGTTGCTTATGCCGAACAAGGCAATCTTGAACAGTTATTGTCTTTGGTCAGCCAAAATATTCCCGTTGTGGTGTTACAGAACGTCTCTATTCCGTGGTATCCCATGTGGCACTACGCGGTGGTGATTGGTTACGACCTAGACAAACAGCAGTTAATCCTGCGCTCAGGAGAAATAGCAAGGCACATCGTTGAACTAAGCGTATTTGAAAGAACATGGCAACGGGGAAAATACTGGATATTGGCGGCCGTTCCCCCCTATTCCACTAGCCCATATTTTCATTCATTTACTTATGCCCGTGCCGCACAGGATTTACTCGATGTTGGCAAAACGGCTCAAGGTAGGACGGCATTACAAAGCGCTATAAAACAATGGCCAGATTATTGGTTAAGTTATTTCCTGTTGGCTAACCAATTTCTTGAACAAGATCTAATGCAGGCTAATCACTGGTATCAGCAGGGTTATCCCTTCGCAAAATCCCAACCCAATTATCTAAACAACTATGCTTATGCATTACATAAAATGGGTTGCCAATCCGCTGCCGAATCGATGATCACTGCGGCCCTAAAACTGACACCAAATGATGCCAATCTTATCGACACCCAACAAAGCATTTCAAAGCCGGTAACTGACCAACAATGCCCAGCATGGATTAAAACGTCCCCTGCACCGGCAGAAGAATAACATCGCCACAAACCTCAATTAGCACCAACCATCAGGATGCGTTAATTTCGGTCTGCTTAACTTTGCTATTGATTAATTTCCGGTTCAACCAGATTAGCCAGGTATTGCAAGGACTCCTGCCAACCCAAATAACACATTTCCACCGGGATAATGGCTGGGATGCCCGTTTGTTCAATCAATAGTTCAGTACCACACGTCACTTCTCTAAATTCAATGGTCACTATTATTTCTCCCGGTAAATTGGGATCATCAAACACGTCGTTATAACGCAACTTTTTAGCCGGCTCGACTTCAAAATAAGTCCCACCAAAACTATGGCTGTGGCCGGTAGTAAAATTGCGGAACGACATTTTAAACGTACCACCAACGGTTGCATCCAAATGCTCTACCGTACAGGTAAAACCATGTGGCGGGATCCAGCGCGCCACCGCATCGGGCTCGACAAAAGCACGAAATACTTTTTCCGGCTTGGCTTTCAGTACGCGATGCAAGGTAACAGTGTTAGCGCTTGTCATGATGTTGTCCTCAATTATTGGGTTGTTTGAACAGGGATTGTAAGTATCGTCTCAAGTGCTGCAACGATTCGACAACCACTTGTGTGTCTTGTTTGGCTTTGGCAAAAATAAACGCTCCTTGTAGTACCGACTGAATAAAATAACCGACGCTTTCGGCACTCCATGGGGCATCAGATGCATATAAGCGTTTAGCTTCTCTCACATCCAACGTTAATTCGGCAATATGAGCGGCCATCCCCTTATCACACGCTTCACGAACAGCCGGATGAGTATGATAGGTTTCTTGCACCAGCGTACCGAGTAAACAGGTAAACTCGGCTACGTGGCCCTGAATGATCGCCATGCGTAAATCCACATAGCCCAATAAACGATCAACCGGATCGGCTGCCTGATGATAATCAGCATTGGCAAATAGCTCACCGGTAAATTCATTCCAGTATTCAACCGCACTAAGGACGAGTGTTTGTTTGTTTTTAAAGTGATGGAAAAAACTGCCTTTGGTGACACCGGCACGGGCACAAATTTCATCTACGGTAGTGGCTGCATGACCTTTTTCTCGAAACACCTGTAACGCCACTTTTAGCAAGGTTAGACGAGAAGAAGGTCGAGTTTTATTTAACGTTGCCACAATCCGCTAACCGACTTGCTCTTCACAAAGAGCTTTAGCGCGCGACTTGGCATGAGAGATATTTTCCATCGACATAATGATAAACGCCAATGCACCTAGTAGCATAAATCCCAGTACTAACGGCACTATAGTGCCATTATACAATTGTCCAATATAGGTTCCCAAGGCAATACCGAGCACCGATGACAAGGCGCCAACGATGGCGGCCGCTAGTCCGGCAATATGCCCCATGGGTTCAAGTGCTATCGCATTTAAGTTGCCAAACATGATGCCGAAACAAAACAAAATGACTGCACCATAAGCAAAAAACACAAAAAATGGCGGATCCTGAAAATAACTGTAAATAAACAAAATAGCCGATGTGCCACTGATAATGGCCGCTCCAATCAAGCACAGCTTGCGCATTCCAAAGCGCTCAACAAGTTGAGAGTTAATAAAAGAAGATACGCCCAAGCCAAAGGCCTGCAGACCAAAATACAGTGCAAACATATCCCCCACAGCATACTGAACCTGAAAAACTTGTGGGATGGAATTCAAATCACCAATGAGTGCACCAAAAATACAGCCCATTACCACGGTGTAACAAAGTGTGGTTTTGTTAGATAACACGGTAATTGTGCCGTTAATAATATTAGACACTCTAAAGGGCACTACATTTTCCGGATGTAAGGTTTCCTCTAGGCGCAACCAGGCCCACGTTCCTATGCCGATGGCGTACACGATATAGAGCGTAAAGATCGTTTGCCAACTGGCAAAAGCGAGAATCAATTGTCCCAATGCTGGCGCCAGGATAGGGACGGTCATAAACACCATCATGACCAGAGACATAATCTTCGCCATTGCAGCGCCGCTGTATTTGTCGCGCACAATCGACATTACTGAGAGGTAGGGCCCAGATACACCTAACCCCTGGATAAATCGCCCTGTCAGCATCACTTCAATACTGCCCGCTGTCACACAAATAACACTACCGAACAGATATAGAGTCAGACCTACAAACAATACTTTTTTACGACCTATCGCATCAGATAAAGGCCCACTGACCAGTTGCCCCAAAGCTAAACCGATAAAAATCGCACTAATGATAAATTGAGCCTGGTTAGGGTGTGATACCTGCAGGTCACGCCCGATAATGCCCAGTGCAGGCAATAACGCATCGATAGAGATCGCCACAACTGACATCATAATTGCCATCAATGCGATAAATTCTTTATTACCCATCACGTTTTTTACATCCGTCATCTAATCTAACCTTCGACTAATACGTTAAATCCGCCATAGGTCATGCGCTTGCAATCAAATGGCATGTTTTCAGGATCACAACCTTCCATGATTTGTGGATCCGCATGTACCTTGGCATTAACTTCATCCCGATGCTCACGGGATTGATAAACGACAAAGGCAAACACTATCAGCTCTCCCTGCTCGGGCTTAAATAACTGCGGAAAGGTTTTACAGAAACCATTATCTGTAACATCATCCTGAACACATTCTTTGTATTCCAAGGCTCCGTGTTTTTTCCACACTTTAGCCGCATTTTGGGCCAGTGCTTTGTATTCATCTATACGTTCGGCAGGCACTGCCAATACAAATCCGTCTACGTAGCTCATATCACTCTCTCATCATGGTTAATCTTCAAGGAATCAATCGGCATATAAAAACCATACCAATTAGTATGGTTAAAACATACTCGCCAGTATGTTCATTGTCAAAGACATAGTTAAATTTTATTTGTACAAATATGCATCACTCAATTATACTGTATATAATTACAGTAACCGGAATTGAATTATGATTTCTAACTGCGGAATTAAAGCTATTGATGAACTGGTCATAAAACATGGGATCAGTTATGAACAAGTAGATAACCCTTTTCAAAAAACATTGCATTTACCGGCGTGTGAATCGGCCATGTCCACTCGGGCGGCAATTCTACCTTTTGGATTACATCGCTTTCCTCCATCCATCTGGTTAAAACTCACCACCGACTGCCAAAATAAAAGCACTATATTGCACCAGTTCCGTCTACCACAACTAGGGGGCAAAAGCATATGTTGGGTATTGCTGGATACCCGTGGCCAAGTGTTGGAACTGGCGGTATGCATTCACAAGATACGCTATGTAAAAGCAGCCAAATACTTAGTTAATTTATTGATACATCATGCTGAATCACCACAATATGACGAATTGGCATTTGCATAAAGCAACCTGTTAAAAGGGTCGCGTTAACAGGATTAATTTGTAATAGTAGCAGGGTCATAATTAAACTATTACAAAAGCTATAAACATGAAAAAATTTTTATTCCTATTCTTGTCGTTACTGTTTACTCATGCGGCAATTGCACAACTCTCCCCTACCGAAACTAAAATTATTGAGCATATCGATTCAAGCAATCCACAAGCGATAAAACTATTAGAAAAAATTGTAAATATTAACAGCGGAACCATGAATTTTACTGGTGTACGTCAAGTTGCCGAAACATTGTTACCAGAATTTATTCAACTCGGTTTTAACGCTCATTTTGAAGACGGCAGTGTATTTAATCGAGCCGGGCATTTAATTGCAGAATTGCGCGGCGGCAGTGGACCTAACATTTTATTGATAGGTCATCTGGATACCGTTTTTGCGGCCAACAGCCCATTTCAGCAATTTAAACTATTAGATAATAATCTGGCCAGCGGTCCCGGTATTTCAGATATGAAAGGCGGCGATATAATAATCTTACAGTCACTCAGAGCATTAAAAGCCGCGCATCAATTAGACGATATGAACATTACCGTGGTAATGACCGGTGACGAAGAACTAAGTGGCAGACCTCTAGCATTATCTAAAAAGGCGCTTATCGATGCCGCAAAGTGGGCCGATATTGCCATTGGTTTTGAAGATGGTGATGGTAAACCAACCACTGCTAATATTTCACGTCGCGGTACTATCGATTGGACTTTAACAGTTAAAGGAATTGCTGCGCACTCGTCACAAGTGTTCAGCAAAAGTGTTGGCGCTGGAGCCATTTATGAAGCCTCGCGAATTCTCAATAGCTTTTATCAACAATTACGCAGTGAACCATTATTGACCTTCAACCCAGGCAGAATGATGGCTGGAACAGACGTAACGAATGAAAAATCGACCAATACTGGCACCACTTTTGGTAAGAATAATGTCGTTGCACAATCTGCCATTGTTACCGGTGATATTCGATCTTTATCGCTTGAACAATTAAATCGAGTGAAAGAAAAAATGCGTCGTATTGTGGCTAATCATCTTGCCAATACCAACAGCGAGATCGAATTTGGTGAAGGTTACCCTCCCATGGCTCCCACTCAAGGCAATAAAAAACTACTTAATCTGTATAGTCAAATCAGTGAAGATCTGGGTCAGGGTAAAGTCGTTGCGGTTAATCCACTTGATGCAGGGGCGGCCGATGTATCATTTACTGCTAATGATGTTGAGATGGCACTGGATGGGCTTGGCTTAAGCGGCTCGGGAGGACATACCGTAAATGAAACTGCCGATTTATCAGCCCTGCCTGCACAAAGTAAACGGGCAGCATTGTTACTCTACCGATTAAAACAATAAATCTTGTTTACACGGCGTTCCGTATACATTAGCGGAACGCCGTATCCTATTTTTCCTGTTTTATATTTGAATAATCTTTATTTGCGGTTGCAAGCAGCTTAACTCATCCCCATTATCAGCGGTTGCTAAATTAATTTGCATCACCTTCGTCCCCAATCCACTGCAATTAACCGACAAGGACACAATGAAAATACCTAAACAAATCCAGCCACTGGTTGATGATGGCTTGGTAGATGAAGTAATCAGTCGCTTAATGAGTGGCAAGGAAGCGGATGTTTATGTCGTGCGCTGTGCTGATCAAATACAGTGTGCCAAGGTATACAAAGATGCAGTAAAACGCAGTTTCAAACAAGCCGTGCAATATCAGGAAGGTCGCAAAGTACGCAATAGTCGACGCTCTCGAGCTATGAGTAAAGGCTCCAAATTTGGCCGTAAACAGCAAGAAGAAATATGGCAGAATACCGAAGTTGATGCACTGTATAAATTAGCCGAGGCCGGTGTACGAGTGCCCAAACCTTTTGGTTGCTATAACGGTGTACTGCTTATGGAACTGATCACGGACGAAAATGGTGATGTCGCAGACCGTTTGAATGACGTTAGCATGTCTGCTGAACAAGCCGTAGAAGATCACGCCTTAATGATGCGGGATATTGTACGTATGCTTTGTATCGGGTTAGTACATGGCGATTTATCCGAATTTAATGTTCTGGTCGACGAGTATGGTCCGGTGATTATTGATTTACCCCAAGTCGTCAATGCCGCAGCGAATAACAATGCAAAGTCACTGTTTTTAAGAGATGTGGAGAATATGACCCGTTATTATGGCCAATATGAACCAACGCTGCTCAATACCCGATATGGAGAGGAAATATGGTCGTTATACGAAGAAGGAGCCTTAACACCAGACACAATATTGAGTGGCGAATTTACCGATAGTCAACAAAGCGCGGATGTAGACTCAGTTTTAGAAGAAATTAAAGCCGCCTTTGAAGAACAGCAACTGCGTGAAGCTCGCGCACGGGAATCTGAAACACCGGATTAATCGATTTGACACCAATATGCTGGCAGGCAGCTTAGTGATAATTTAGGAATTTTTCATTTTATTGCAATTATGCTTTAGAATGGCTGGCTTAACATTATATAGATTTTCTGTAGTGTTTTTGCCTGAATTAAATCAACTACTTACAACAAAATAATAA
The DNA here is from genome assembly GCF_048268085.1 of Neptunicella sp. Taxonomy (NCBI): domain Bacteria; kingdom Pseudomonadati; phylum Pseudomonadota; class Gammaproteobacteria; order Alteromonadales; family Alteromonadaceae; genus Neptunicella; species Neptunicella sp. The sequence goes on from NZ_JBLWWF010000008.1 coordinate 16,364, forward strand.
AAAGAATAAAACGACAAGGCTGAACAGCTATTATGCGCACATTACTACTTGCCATACTATTTTTTACCTGCCAAATCAGCGCTGCCGAGAAAGTGCTCAAAGTTGCCGTTAATCTCGGCCAACCGTGGGCTTATTATGAGCAAAATAAAGGGGTTACCGGAATCGATGTAGAATTGATCCGCTATATCTTCAACCAGCATGGGTATACCACCGAGTTTCATCTGTTAGCGTATAACAGACTGATCAAAGAGTTCAATGACGGTAAATTTGATGTAGCCAGTCCTGCCGCATTTTCATCCGATACGGGCTATTTCAGCCAACCTTACCTGCCGTTTAAAGATGTCGCAGTGTCATTAGAAAAGCATCACCTGAACATCAAAAGCGTAAGTGACTTAAAAGGCAAAAGCATCATCGCTTACCAACAGGCTAAATCAGTTTTGGGGAATGAATTTGCAGATGCCGTAGCTCACGCAAGTTATCAGGAATTTGCCCAACGTGAAGTCCAGTTAAAACTGTTAGCTAACGATCGAACCGATGTCGTCATTGGGGAACGTCGCTTATTAACCTATATCAATAAAAAGCTTTACCCAAATCAACAACTGACTATTCACCCAATATTTGCCACGCAATCCTATGGCGCGGTATTCAAAGATCAAAACCTACAACAATTATTTGATTTGGAACTGGCAAAAATGAAAGCATCTGGCAAGTTTCAGGAAATATTAGATATGTGGCCTTAATTCCACCGACGGGAGTGAATTGCAGTGAAATGTTTTGTTAAAAGCCTCATTGGCATGTTTTTACTTTTTAGCAATTTATCAGTTGCGACCGAAAACGAAACTGCAAATTTAACTATCAACGTTTTTGCTATTCCTTCTCAACCCATTATTCAACTGGTCAATAAAACCAGTGACGAGCTACAAAAGCTCGGAATGCACAGTTTTTTTGCTCAATATATTCCCGTGCATGCCACCCTTTATTTAACTGACTTTCCATCCGGTGCCAAAGCGTTAATCAAGCAACGCATTGAACAAATTGCGCAACATTATCAAGCCTTTGCAATCGAGGCTAACGGCGCAAGCATCACTCAAGGTAACTGGGTATTTATTGACTTAGACTGGAATAAAACGCTACAAAGATTGGCCGATGACGTGACCTTGGCCATAGAGCCTTTGCGTATAACCGAGCCAGCCTTACCTGACTGGGTTAAGCACTACCCAACCAAACTTCAGGCATTTAAACGCTACGGTAGCCCGAACGTATTCCAGAATTTTGAACCCCATCTGACATTATTAGCTGCGGAAACTGATCCTAAACTGGCTGATTTTGCTCAACACATTCAAACCCATCCGCCTCAAGCCTCAGGGCAAATCATCGGGATCGGCATTGCGATTGTAGACCAATGGGGACAACCTCAAGAAGTTCTGGCGCGTTACTTGTTTCAATAGGCATGTAGTCACACCAATTAGATAAGGTTAGCGTTATTGACATCCGGATTTTACAATTCATCTGCAAATACAGTTATTCGATGACAAATTTTACCAACAAGGTGCACAGCCATTCTTGGCACAAATAGTTGAATTGGATTTTGATGGAACCACATCGCAGCGAACAAGAAAAAATTAACCTTGAACATCAAGCAGCCAAGCTGTTTATGCGCTGGTATGAACATGATACAGGTAAACATATCCGCCACTTGTGGCACAATCGCCCCAATAAACCAGACACTTCCTGTCTGCTAGAAGGCCAACGGCTGGATTTGGAAATTGCTCATTTATACGGCAGTGAACAGGAAGCCATGGAAATTCTGGGACGGGAACTAAGCGATGAAACTCGTCAGGAATTACGCAAACTGACCCAAACCAATACTCCCGATAAAAGGTTATTAAACGCCCTGAATCGAATATTATTCAATAAATCCCAAAAGCATTATAAAACCGAGCATGTCTGGCTAGTCATTCGTAATGCTCATCCAGCCTGGGACGCTAAGCAAATTAGTGATCTTCAACATTGTATCAACATTCCCGCTTCACACCCCTTCGAACAAATCTGGATGGTCGCTGACTGGGATGGTAAAAGCGGCATAGTGCAATTATTCCCTTGAGCACTGCTTCCACCAACAATTTATAGCGGATCGCAACTATCCACTGAGCGACTCCCAACCGGTATTTTTTCCACTTTGTATTGGCGAAAAAATGTGCTGTACTAATTCAGTATCCACCTTGTTGTATGTGTTACACCCATTTTCATCTTAAAATAGTACGAACTGGACACGACACGATGACATCACTTAAACGAATATCCCTTTATCTGCTGGCGGCCTTGTTCGCGCTGATTATACTTAGCCTGGCTGTTATCTGGATTTGGAGCAGCATTATTCTGAATCGCTCCTACGTGCCACAACAACGACATTTTAAGGTGGCTGTAACCGCCGATATCAACGAAGGAGAGCGACTGGCCCGGATTGTCGGCTGTATCGGTTGTCATGGCAATGCGATGCAAGGTGAAACCATGGTTGACGATATGTTGATCGGCAAACTGGTGGCACCCAATTTAACCGAATTCGTAAACAAGTATTCAGATGAACAACTGGAAGCAGCGATTCGTCAGGGTATCGCCGCTGACGGGCGCGGACTGTTAATCATGCCCGCCAGTTACTTTTCTGCCTTACGTGACAGTGATTTAAGCAATATTATTGCCTATATTCGCCAAGCACCGCACAGTAACGGACCAACGGACAAAACCTCGCTGGGCGTGATGGGACGGCTACTGGTGATTAACGGTGAATTACAAACTGAGCCCAATTTACCCATGTATAGCGCCAGTCCCGAAATCGACAATAAAGCGTTTATCGGTGGTGAATACCTCACGCAAATAAAATGTGGCGAATGCCATGGTCGGGATCTATCTGGTTCTACTGCTATGGGAATGCCGACTCCGTCCCTGATCGTTGTCAAAGGTTACGACCTGACTGAGTTCAGTAAACTGATGCGCGAAGGGGTGGGAAAAGGTAACCGCGACGTGGGCTTTATGGGTGAATTATCACGCAGCCACTTTAGCCATCTGAACGATACCGAAATCGAAGATTTGTATTTTTATTTGCATAACCGGACGTAAAGTAAAACGGATATTGTCCAGCTGTACGTGCAAATAAAAAGGCCAATGAAAGATCATTGGCCTTTTTAAATCAATTCACAATATTATTTATTAAGCTTTCTTCTTTGGGTAAACAATCCTGCCAATGCCAAACCAAATAATGCAAATGTACCTGGCTCAGGAACCGCACTGAAATTCAGATCCCAACCAATTACATCAAATGCAACGGCATCAATGAAAGTTACGTCACCATACTCACCAAAAGCAAAAGTAGGATCCATAATACCAATGCCTAGGTTATCTTTAAAATGACTGGCTTGACGTCCATCTCCGCCATAAACACCTGTTGAAAAGTCTGCAATGTTTGTTAATCCACCATCGATGGAGAAAAACGCGTCTGAACCCGGATCAAAATCCCGCACACCTAGACCTGCCAATACGCTTGCATCTGAAAAGCGGAATAAATCCAAAGCAGACGCCTCAACGTAACCATCTAAATCCAAATTAGGATCAATCAGTCCCGAATTATAAACAATGTCATAATCATCTACGGCACTTACAAATCCCAATGCATGACCTATTTCGTGAATTGCCACTCCCACAAAATCCATTTTGTCACTGTCTATTCCATCGGTGCGGTCAAAATCAAAAGCGAATTCACTACTGAAAGTAATTTGTGCATCATCTTGTTCCCAGCCCCAAAAGCCTTCACCTAAACCTAATGCTTTGGCATTAGCCTGAGTCAAATATAATGTGGCATTATCTGCAGTGCCATCATTATCCAATTCAGGCGATATGGGCGCACCTGGATTTTCTTGATCTAAAAAACTAAAGTTACAAAGATTATTACCTTGATCTTCACAAACCAGACTTGAAACGGCAGACGCATCAAATACAGACGAGGCATCATTAAACATTGCATTAGCGACGTCTTGATAATAATAACCATCTCTGTTTGAACCAGTTTGTCCAATAACAAACTCATCTAATGCAGCAAAACCAATTCCTAGGTTAACGGTAATATTGTCAGTAAATAAACTAGACCAGAACCCTGCAGCTTCCTGAAAACCTGCCAACGCCTTTTGCCCTTTCTCACTCGCAAAATCCAACGCGTCATAATTCAAATTAATCATTGTCGCATTGGCACAATTAACAGCTAAAACCGCCGTAACTGCAACTACCGTTTTTTTTAAATTTATATTAAGCATATATACCCTTTATTTATAATTTTATTGTATACACAGTACATGTATTCCATGTCCCCTGAATCAGACTTAGTAGCAAAATTCACACCAAATAAAATAATGATTAAATTTCAATACCTTGTGTAAAACCTTACTAAAAAGCCTTAGTAATATGTAAAAAATTCAGACACTTACATAATTATGCATTTACTTGTTAAGGTTAAGTTTTTATGCAAGATAAATGCATTTTTATTGAATTTTCACATGCTCGGTTTATAGGGATATCACGACATTAACTTTATCTGGGAATGTCGGAATGAACGGCAAAATAAGAGGTTATTTTATAGGAGGCAGATCTATTTTACTGGCCACTCTGATTGGTAACGGAAAACGCGATTAGACTAATAGTTGCTGTGCTCGCTGGCGAAACAACTTACCCATTTTGAGCACTCTGCCCCCTTCCAGCGTCAAGGTATCGGTATTGATTGCGGTCACTTTGCTATTGTTAACCACATAGGATTTATGCACCTGAGTAAACTGCGTATCCGGTAAACTGGCTTTTATCTGTTTTAAACTGCTGCTGATCAACGTCATGTTATCGCCCTGCCACAGTTTTACGTAGTTACCGTAGGCCTCTAACAAACTTATATCGCTCAACAACCACTTACGCTTGCCACCATCCACTTTCAAGACAATAGATTTTGACTGCCGGGATTCAGTGACATCAGACAATTGCGTTGACGCACGCAAGCGCACTTTGTCTAGCGCCATGCTCAGACGCTCGGCACTTACCGGTTTTAACAGGTAGTCGGTCACATCCAGCTCGAATCCTTGCAACGCGTATTCCTGATAGGCGCTGACAATGAGTACTTGGGGTCGGTTTGCCAATACTTTTAGCAATTCAATGCCACTGAGCGCCGGCATATTGATGTCCAAAAACATCAAATCAACCTGATGATTCGCCAACCAGGAAAGTGCCTCGGTGGCGTTATAACAGCGGCCTACTACCTCCACATCAGGGTGTGCCATAAGATGATGCAATATCACCTCATGGGCCAAAGGCTCATCATCGATGATTAATGCTGTTAGCATGGCGTCAGTTCCAGATGCATATCAACCCGCCATTTATCATCCTTGATCCCACATTCAAACTGGTGTCGCCCGGGATAAATCAGTGTCAGTCGCCGCTTAAGGTTGTCTAATCCCACCCCTGGAGAATGGTTATTGGTGTGGCTCGACAAGGAGTTTTCACATACCAGATGCAACGTATCGCCTTTTAGTTGCAAATCAAACCGGACAAAACTTTGACCGGATTCAGGTTCAATCCCATGTTTAAATGCATTTTCCAACAAGATAATTAACAGCAATGGCGGCAAACTGTAATGCTCCGCGCCCTCCGGCCAATTCAGTTCCAGTCGGCATTTATCGCCAACCCGAATTTGTTGCAAGGCGATAAAATCTTGCAGATAAGCGACTTCTTGAGCCAGTGTCACTTGCTCTTTTTGGCCTTCATAAACGGTGTAACGCAACAGGTTGGACAATTGCATCACCATTTCCGGGGCATCTGCGGACTTTTTCAGCGTCAGGGCATAAAGATTATTCAACGTATTAAACAAAAAATGCGGATTAATCTGTTGCTGCAATAATTTAAGTTCGGTACGCATTTGCTGCCGCGAGATCTGGGCTAATTCAGCATCCTGTTGTTGACGTTCAAAAGCCAGAATCAATGGTGTGCTGACTGCGAGCAGAGCAAACATAAATTGATAATTGTATTTATCAAACAGATTGTGATTGCCCGAAGGTAACAGCGTAAAATCGACAATATTATTGATCGGCAACAGCAATGCCAGTGCAGCCAATATAGGCGTCAGCACAATCAAACACACCATCACCACCATCACAAAAGCCAAGACGCCCTGTTTAGCTAATGTTTGACGAATAAACCAGTAGCGGTTAATGATATAAACTAACCCCATCAACAGCGCTAACAGCGTGAATTGCCAAAGATAATTACAAAATCGCAGGAATTCAGACAAGATAAGCCCTACATCGATAATCGGATTGAGCGGCTGGTTTATCATAGGATCAACATGACTATTGAACAGTCCTGCCATTGCAATCGCCCACAGGACCAATAAAAATAACACAGCAGCATCCAGCGAAAATAACCGCGATATAAATTGCATCATTCTATTGTGATGACGGGTTTTTAATCCGCGATTCATAAACCAGCTAAAACTGGCCAGCATGGCGAATACCCAGCCTTGTACACTGAATAACGATATAACAGCAATAAAGCTGAACGATTCACCTAACAAAAATAATGTCAGCGGATAAAGCCAAAAACCGCTCAACCAGATAACTATTGACCGTTTTCCCTGTTCAACGCTGGCAAAATAATGTGCCAGTAACAGTGGCAAGCTCTCGACAAACAGCTGCAATACAATATTCAGATAGCCACTGACCGCATGTAATCGTAGCGATAAAAACCGGATATGAGATTCAAGCAGGATCGCAGCAAACAGCGGTAACAGACAATAAAACATTGCCTTGATCTTATGGTAGTGATTGGCAATAAAAACAGCCGCCATCTATTTTCCCCAAACTGTATATGACTGATTATCCTGCCGATGGCCGCCCTATTTTGCAATATGATGATGACCAAATGGCCAAATTCGATGATAAAAGTCAGTTTGGCGGTTAATCTCCACGGTTCTGGCACTTGGTCATTATTTTCAGCCCCTTTGTCATTGATAAATTGCTCCTTCGCTACATCGTCCTTACCTTAATCAGCATATTCACATATAGGGATAACAACGATGCTGAACATTCGTCATATTAATAAAACGTATCCGGATGGCACCCAGGCGCTAAAGGATGTCTGTCTTGATTTACCCACAGGCATGATCGGATTACTGGGACCCAACGGTGCCGGAAAATCGTCGTTAATGCGTACTTTAGCCTGTTTACAAACCGCGGATAGCGGTCAGATGATTTTTGATGGTATTGACCTCACACAACAGCCGGATGAGCTGCGTAAAGTGCTGGGATACCTGCCGCAAGATTTTGGTGTTTATCCACATATCAGCTGTATGGCCTTACTCGAACATATCGCGATATTAAAGGGGATGGACAAGTCGGCCAGAGACCAACAGATCCCGCAATTACTCGCATTAACCAATTTGTCTGATGTAGCGAATAAAAAAGTCGCAACATTTTCGGGCGGCATGCGCCAACGTTTTGGTATTGCCCAGGCATTGTTGGGCGATCCTAAATTTATCATTATGGACGAACCTACCGCCGGACTGGATCCGGTGGAACGTGAACGGTTGCATAATATGCTGGTTAGCATCAGCCAAAATAGACTGGTGCTGTTATCCACCCATATCGTCGAGGATGTGGAAAACCTCTGCCATCATGTTGCGTTGATGTTTGCCGGTAATGTCACCGAAAGTGCCGATGTACAAAGTTTAATTGCGCCACTTGCCGGACATATATGGCAAACCGGTACGATCCCTTCAAACAGTACCAGCCAGATACTCAGTAAAAGCTTCCGTTTTGGTGTCCCGTCTTTTCGTCTTTATAGCAAACAAAAACCAACCGAAGACGCGGTGCTTGTTGAGGCCAGACTGCAAGACAAATACTTCTTCGATCTGTTGGCCCAGGGAGAAGCCTGATGCTACTACTCAATGAACTGCGTTTTTGTTTTCGGCAACCGATTATTCTACTGGGCAGTGTGTTGTTACCGCTATTTGCCTATATATTGTCAGTCGGTTTGGCAGTGGGCGATGTCAGTGCCAGCAAACAGCTGATCCTGACCCAAAATAGTTTGGTTATGTTGGCCGTGCCGTTAATCCTTGGCGCATTTGCTCCGGTGATTATGCTGCGTGACAGCCATGCCAATATGCAAGATCTGATCAACGTAACACCGGTCAAATATTCCCGTCGCTGGTTACTGCGCTTTGTTACCGTCGCAGGACTGGCCACCCTGTTGCTAACGTTCAGTTTTATGCTGATCCTGATAAGCCAATCCATTCACGCTCAATTGACTTCTCAATTGCTGGGTATCAGTGTATTTAATCTACTGCTGGTGGTTTTGCCTGCCGTGCTATTTAACAGCGCTGTCGCCCTTTGGCTCACTAAACGCTTTTATGACGGGATCAGCATTTATGTATTTTTTGGCCTACTGCACCTTGGTTATTTGATGCTGGCCAGCATGACAGGCTCGCCAACTCTTGCCGGTAGCAGTATCACCAGTCAATCCTTGTATACTGGCATGTTGTGGCTGGATCCTTACGGTATTACTGCCCTGATTAAGTATATCGATACCGCTAAGCCTTTTTTCAATCTTCCTTTGTTGGGTAACCGTGTTTTTTACCTTGGCTTAACCGTCATCATTATCTGGCATGCGCTGAAACTACCTAGCGAAAGACAATCCGCCAAATCTCACCGTCAGCAACCTCATAAGGACACCGTTCCTGCGGCTATTGCACCGTCTCAATATCAAGCCAGTCCGGTTAGCAACAAGTCCCGCTCGCCTGTTGGCACCTTGGTTAGAACCGCATTTTCAGAGCTGTTAAACAACAAAGCGACGTTATTACTGCTATGTATTTGGCCATTGCTGTTATTCAACGAAGTGTTTTCCGGTATTGACTATGCCGAGCCTATGTCAGTCGTTGCACCGACCAGTATCGATGCACTAAACCGTATTGCCTTTGATGTTGTTCCGGTGTTCGGTGCCTTTTTACTGGCATTATGGAGTTGGCAAATTTGCTGGCGCGAAAAGATCTGCAATATCGCCGAACTGGTCGCCGTCACACCGGTGAAAAATCGCCACCTGCTGATGTCACACTTAATAGTGATGTGGTTGATGACTTTGATATTGCTTGTTCTTGCATTTGCCGCAAGTAGCATGGCCGAATGGCTAGCCGGCAGCCAGTGGATAGTATCGCATTATCTTCTGCAGTTCGGACTAACCGGGTTGCCGTTGCTGTTACTTGGCGCGATATTGGTTGGCATTCATCACCTGTGCCGCTCCAAAGCGTTGTCAGGTGGGGCAATAGCCCTTGTGTTACTGGTTAAATTTACCCCGATAATGACCAGTCTGGGTCTAACACATACGCTATGGAATATTGCAGATAGTCCTTTGCAAGCACCGGATCATTTTTGGGGGTATAGCAACAGTTTATCGGTTTATTGCCCCTATATGTCATTTTGGCTGTTGATCACCGCGAGTCTAATTTTCGTTGCTATTCGCTATTCTCATCGTGGTACCGCGTTAGCCGCGCCGTCGCGAAAATCGAGTTCATTACCTTTGTGGGCAGCGTTAGTCATAAATTCATTGGCCGGGTTAGCCCTGCATCACACGCTAATAAGTGAAAAACCGCTAATGAGCACGGATAAACAGAACGCCTGGAAAGCCTTATATGAATCAAGATTCAGTCAATGGCAACACCAGCCACAGCCCAGTGTGGTGCAAATAGATTCCAATGTGGATATTTACCCCAACCAGCAATTTGCCAAATTTAACCTCCGCTTTACTCTGGAAAACCGCACCAACACGCCTGTTAGCGAAATATTGATAGGACGTTATGGTAACTATCCTGCGGCTAGCATCAGTATCAATAACGCCACACTTAAGACATTCGATAACGATTTAGGACAGGTCGTTTATCAGTTCTCACAGCCCATGCAGCCAGGAGATAAACGCGAGATAGTAACAGTATTTAATTATACAACACCGCAACTGTGGCCATTGCGCTCACACCAGTTTGTCAAACCCCAACTCAGTTACCTGCGTTCTGTTCCAATACTGCCGACCATCGGTTACCAGCCAACGTGGCAAATACGAGATGAGCAAACGCGGATTAAATATGATCTGCCAGCGCTGAATTTGCCCAAACCTTCTGAACTGTTCAAGCATGAGCTACAACCTAATCGCCAATACCAGTGGGTGAATCTGAATAGCCACATTTCCACGGCCAAAGGACAATACGCCTTAACACAAGGCAAACTGGTCAGTCGCACAGAAGATGATGAACGGGTCTATTTTCACTATCAAACCAGTCAACCGGTTCGCAATATACCAGCCTGGTTCTCGGTACCTGATTCCATGCTGGTGAATTCCGAGTCGACAAGCCCGTCTGTTGCAATAAAGGTGTTTAGCACCGAAAAAAATGATGCCGCACAACTCAATTTAACCGCGATGACTGATACGCTTAACTGGTTTAGCCAACATATTGTTCCTTATCGTGCTTCGCAACTTAGTCTGGTAGCAATACCGGATATTGGTGCAACAGGTTATGCTCTGCCGCAAATCATATTAATTGGAAATCGGGTTGGATTTCATGCCTCCCCTTCAGCCACGGCCGGCTTTGATCAACGTTATCGTCGCGCCGTGCACGAAACCGCCCATCAATGGTTTGGTCATGATATTGGTAATGGCGTGCTGGAAGACAACGCTTTTTTAGTCGAGTCAATGGCCAAATACGTCGAACTGGTATTGATTGAACAACGCTACGGACACAAAACGATGCTGGCATTAGTGGATTATGAACGGCAACGATTCAATAATGTCCAGCGCGGTAACGTACAACAGCCATTAGCGTTAATAGATGCGACGCAATCCCATGACATGTATTCACGCGCCACACTCGTATTTTATCACTTGCGCGATGCGCTCGGTGACGAGGTGATAACGACTGCACTTAAACAGTTATGGCGGCAACACGACTACCCGAATACACCGGCAACCTCGATGGATTTTGTGCGGGCGTTAAAACAGCAAAGCCCTGAACAGCAACATCAACTTATTGATGAATTATTACTAGGCACCGACTTGAGTAAACTTTAACGTGGAATATTAAGAATGACATTGCAGAACGGAAGTTCCGCAGTGTCATTTAACCATCTACGAACATATTGATTTAAAATAAAGCAATTCTATTATTCATTATAATTTGGTGCTAACTTATTGAAAGGCCATGGATAAAGGTGAAATAAAATGAAATTAGCAAATATCCTATCGACAGTGAATCAAGTCGAAAAATCAAAATTTATCAATTTCCTAGATCGAATCTGTACTGAAGCTATTACCCACGACAAAGAACTCGCGCTCAGAATTAATAGTATCGACGGTCAGATTAAAAATGCCTCCAGTGGCGAAATCACTCAGCTTTTTAACCTCGTATTACCTTACTTTGAGAAATGTGTAAAAGAGCACCTTGCGATGATCGGAGCTCAGGCAACCTTGCTTACAAACATATTAAGTAGAGATGGCAATAGCATATCCCGCGTATCATGGATCGAAGCACTTTATACCAAAGAATGGAAGTTGATTAATACTCGATCTAAAGAACTACAAGAAATCATTCAAGCATCAAGTGATGATACTTTTGATGAATCTAAACGATTAGATATTTATTATTCATGCTTGAAAGAAGCTTATACAAATGATGAAAGAAATAATCGTGATGCCAAAATAACAGATGATGAAAGAGGTATTATAAACTTACTTGCGAAGAAGTTAGACATTACATCAGATAACAAAGCCGCAATAGAACATCTCGTTAGTTCGATCCCTAAATCAGGTGTTCAGGATTCATTAAATGCTTTAAGAGAAATTGGATTGCTTTTTATCAGTCGCAAGCGTCAAGTTGTATATGTTGCGGATGAAATTGTTTCATTACTCAATCAAATGCAAGGAAAAGAGCTTGCTGATAAACATTTGCAGAGAATATTAAGAACCTTTAGTGATCCAGAGTTATCGAATATTTTAAAAAATCACGGCAAACGAATTCGTGGTGTTGAACGGAAAGAAAAAATAGATGTAACTTTAAAAATGGGACTTCCTGTATCTCAAATTCTCGAAGTAGATCTTTATAGTAGCGATACAAACATTAACGACAGAAAAGAACGTTTAAAACAATTAATAACTGACTTGGATTTAGATCTAGATAAACTTGGAACAACACTCAATGAACGTTCAGGACTAATTATAAATGCATTAAATACATCTGCTGAAAGAGAATTTAATGCATTGAGTGCAACCGGGTTTAAAGAATTATTTCTGACTTTACAAAAACATTTCCCGATATTACCTAAACTTCTTCGTAACGAATTTGAGCTGGAAGACAATGAAGAACTCGATATTGATAAACTAAGAGCCTTGAGTATTACACCTCATGATATTCTTTTCATGCTCTCAAATGACGAGATAAAGTCAGTCAACGAAAGTATGGGTTTAAGCAAACGCGGAAACTTACGACTTAATATTTTAGAGAGTTTTGCTGATGCAACAGATAAGTTAGTTGAAAACTTTGATGCTCTTGCCAAACGTGATTTAGCGACACTTAAAAGTGAAGGTATTGAAATTTCCGAAGCCGATATTGGTATTAAATTTGAAGAAGTAACCAAAGCTATATTTGAACAATTAGGACTATCGGTAGATGAGGATCTGCGCAGGTCAATTAATACAGCTAAAGACAAGGCCGATATACTAATATCAGTGAGTGAAGACGACGTTATTATTTGCGAAGCTAAAACCTGTAAAAATGGTGACTTTGCAAAATATTCATCTACGTCAAGACAAGTAAAAGCCTACGTTAATCGCTGTGAAGCAACAGGTAAAAGAGTCGCACAGGTTTTAATCGTTGCCCCTAGATTTTCAAATGATTTTGTTGAATCTGCAGAAATGGATACTGAAGTGAATATTTCTTTGCTAGAAGCTGCTGGATTAAAGCAAATATTGGATGCATTTAACGCCAGAAGACATCCTAAATTTTCTGCAAAATTATTCACCAAAGGTGGATTGCTAAAAGCAGATTTAATTGCTAAAAATATCTAGCGATATATGTTCAAATCATAAACAACGGTGCTATAACTCCTGCTTAGATTGATTAGCCTGTCATTTGTAAACGACTGCATGATAACAGCGAAGGTTCGTCGATCGCCCCCTGATCCCCTCAGAATATACAACTGTGAAAGAATATGGCTTAACAGCAGATCAATCAGGATGATTGATCTGCTGTTAATTAGCTCAGTGTAATTGCTGAGCCTGTTTGGTGGCCTCAGCAATAGTGCTGGCGGCCCTGCCGCTGATAGGGCTAATCATGAAACGGTAACTGTATGGCTCAGCTTTAAGAATATACTTGTCGATAGGCATTGCCCCCCAACTGTCGTTTCCACCCAAACCGTTTTGTCGATAATCGATGAGCACTTCCACCAAGTCACGTTTGACAATATCGGTATAGTGTCGCTGAGCTTTATTAATACCGGGATCAAAATCCTCGCTCAACTGATGATGGGCGCTAAAGTCGATGGTTTGTAATCCACTAAATTTAAGCCCTTCACCAGAAGCATCGGTTAACGCTGCCCAACGCACATCAGAACGGTTGCCGTTTTCTTGTGGACGAATGTAGGCGAAGCCCAAATCATCAACCATACCGCTATATAGCCCCACAAAGGCGGCACTTTTTCGATCGGGATAATTTTCATAGGGGCCACGGCCATAATAAGTCACATGTTCGTAACTGACTGGCAGTTGTAGCGAGGTACCAAAACGTGGCAATTCACTGGGTTGGTCGGCGGCATCCCCAACATCTAATGCCAGACTAACCAATATCTCACCATTGGCATTAATTTGATAACGAGCGCTCGCCGATGCATTAGCCGCAGCCAGCAAAATATGTTGCTCCAACTGCACGACATTGGCGGATTGCTTGGTAATTTTAACGCCATTACCCTGTTGTTGTTGGGTCGCAGTTTTCCATGCCTTGGCTCGCTCTGGTAGTTTATTACCAAAATCGTTATCGGTGGGCGCACGCCACAGATTCATTTTCAACGGCTGTTGTAATAACGATTTGCCATTGAGTACATAGGAAGCCAGATAGCCCTGTTGGTCAAAACCAATCTCGGCATTAGCCGTATGTACCACTAATCCATTGGTTGACTGGGTAACCGACAATTTTCCGGGCTGAGTTAGCATCTCTATGTTATCACCAGCTTGCAGCTGGATTTGTTGTTTGGCCAGCACCTCGCCGGACTCCACCAATGGCGTACCGGGTTTAGCCAGAGCATAAAATTCAATAAAATATTCTTTACCTTTGCTCAACTTTGACAATTGGCTTGGCATCGCAAAGCGCACTCGAACCTGTGGTGCGGCTTTAAGATCCAGTTCACCTTTTTTAATCACGGCACCGTTTTCCACTAAGCGCCACTGGAAATCATAGCGACTTAAGTCGGTGAAAAAGTTCTCGTTATATACTTCAAACGTTGTTTCTCCCAGTTGAGAAAAGTGTACGTCCTGATAGACCTTTTTCACTTCATATAAAGCAGGATGCGGGGTACGATCCGGATTGACCAACCCGTTTAAGCAGAAATTAGCATCGTTATGCACATTAGCTGGTTCAAAATCACCGCCATAAGCCCAAAACTCATTGCCATCCTTATCTTGCTTAATTAGCCCCTGATCGACCCAATCCCAGATAAAACCGCCCTGAAATTGCGGCTCTTTGCGTACCATATCCCAATCATCTACCAGGTTGCCTGTACTGTTGCCCATTGCATGAGCATATTCAATCCAGATAAACGGGCGTGACGGTTTAGTATCCAGATAATCTTGTATTTCGGGCATTCTGGCGTACATCCAGCTAGTGATGTCGGTGTGTGGCTGATGGAAGTCAGTTTTATGTCGCTCGGCTCTTTCATAATGAACCACCCGCGAATCATCGCGTTGTTTGAGCCATTGGTAACCCTTGATAAAAGTAGGTCCATCACCAGCTTCATTACCCATTGACCAAAAGATAATAGAAGGATGGTTTTTATCTCGCTCCAACATGCGCTGGATACGATCCAGATGCATCGCCTCAAATTCGGGTTTGTTGGCTGGCGTATCATCCGATTCATAGCCGAAACCATGGGATTCGATGTTGGCTTCATCAATCACATAAATGCCGTATTGATCGGCCAATTTATAAAAATACGGATCGTTCGGGTAATGCGAGGTACGCACTGCGTTAATATTATTCTGTTTGAACAGCTTGATATCATTCAGCATCGACTGTTTGGATACGACGTGCGCAGTGCGCTCGTCATGTTCATGGCGATTAACGCCTTTAAACAAGATAGGTTGACCGTTGACTAATATTTGCCCGCCTTTTGATTCAATTTTTCTAAATCCAATCGACTCCCCTACCACTTGCTCAATCTGCCCAGATGGCTGCACCGTTTTTAACACTAGCGTATATAGATTGGGAGCCTCTGCTGACCAAGCCTTAACATCTTTTATCTGCATAGCCGTATCTATACTCGTGGTCTTGCCTGACGCAATTGCTATCTGCTGGGCGTTTTGCTCGATTAGCATTTTATTGGCATCGTAAAGCTCGGTTATCAGCGTAACCTTATCTGCGGTTTGTTTGCCCGCATTGGATACGTCTACCGACAACGCCAATACGCCATCGGTATAATTATTGGCTAACGAGGTTTTGGCAAAGAAATCGCTGACATGCACATCGCTCGCCTGATAGATGTACACATCCCGCTCAATGCCGCTGACTCGCCAAAAATCCTGATCTTCCAGGTAACTGCCATCACTAAAACGAATTACCTTTACCGTTAATTGGTTTTGGCCTTCTTGAAGTGCCCCATTGATATTAAATTCCGTCGGGGTTTTGCTGCCTTCGCTGTATCCAAGATACTGCCCATTCAGCCAACAATAAAAAGCTGAATTAACTCCGCCAAAATGCAAAATGGATTGTACTCCGTCCTTGATAGCTGCCACCTCAAAGGTTTTAACGTACACTCCTGTTGGGTTGTTATCATGGGGAACTAATGGTGGTTGTTTCGCAAAGGGGTATTCAATATTGGTATAAATAGGATAGTCATAACCGTACATTTGCCAGTCAGACGGCACTGGTATCTCAGCCCACCCGCTTACATCCAAGTCAGCTTTGCCAATATCCAACGGCACGACCAAGGGGTTGGCATACCATTTAAATTTCCAATTGCCATTTAGTGATTGATAAAACGGAGAGCTTGCATAGTCATCGGCAAAGATCTTGTCGGTCGTATCATAAGGAACAAAACTGGCGACTGGCTTGAGCGCATTAACCCGAAACACACTTAGATCTTCCCATTCGCGACTGTCCGTACTGACCGTATTGGTCGTTGGCTGCTTGCCAGACTGACAGCCGACCAGCAGTACAAAAAATGCGGCACCAAGCCCTAGCCAAATGTGCTTTTTCATCCGATGTGTCCCCAAAACGTTAATTAAGTTGCCATAAACCTATCGTTTTAATCAAAGTTACATATAATTCAGTTACTTATATAAACATACTAAAACATTTTTAGGCTAACCAATCAATTGGTTAGGGCACTTTCGTTAATCATCATGTGGGACTTATCCAATCTAGCCCATTGCTAACTGTTCAACCGGTTCTTTCATCAATACATCCACATGTCCAATCACAGAGTCACAAGCCAATTCAATCAGGTCATATAGTTTGTTTAACTGCGAGGTTAAGCGCTGAATCGGCTGTTCACCCGACACCTGCATATTGAGACGCATAGCCCCACTCGCGGTGTACATTTCACATTGCTCAATACTAAAACCACGATAGCGTGTGACTTGCAATACTCGCTCCATCGAGGCCGGAGTATTAGTTAATAATAAATTCAGTTGGTAGTGCATTTGGGTTGCTCCCACATTTTATGGTTGGCGGTATTCGGTGGCACAATCGGCCATACGTTGTCGGTTGAATTGAGTTGAACATGCAGTAAATAAGGTCCTGAATGCGCCAGCATGCGTTGTAAGGCCGCTGCTACCTGCTCACCGTGCTGGATAACCTCGCTGGCGATATCAAACGCGGCTGCCACCCGAGCGAAATCGGGATTGTCAGACAGATCGGTTTCGCTGTATCGCTGTTCATGAAACAGCTCTTGCCATTGTTTGACCATGCCAAGACGCTGATTATCCAGTAGCAGGATTTTCACCGGCAAGGGATAACGACGTAATGTCGCCAGTTCCTGTACATTCATCATAAAAGAGCCGTCACCGCACACCGCAATAACCTGTTTATCCGGATGGGCTACCTGAGCACCGATTGCAGCCGGTAAACCAAAACCCATGGTACCGAGTCCACCACTGCTCAAATGACAGGTCGGGTGATTAAATAACATGTGCTGGGCGACCCACATCTGGTGTTGGCCCACGTCACAGGTTATCACCGCGTCATGGCTAATTTGCTCACTTAAAGTGCGCAACATGGAAGGAGCGTCAACAGGTTGTCCGGGTTGTTGAGCGGAATAAATGCGGGATTTTTGCTGCTTTAACTGGTGAATATACTCAAGCCAGTCGGATTTTTCCGTGATACAGGTCAGTTGCGGCAAGATGTCATTTAAATTACCTAACAAACTAACCTCGGCATGGCGACGTTTATTGATCTCAGCCGGGTCAATATCGATATGCAACAATTTGGCATTAGGCGCAAACTCGTCAAGTTTGCCGGTTACCCTGTCATCCAGTCTGGCGCCGATGACAATCAACAAATCACATTGTTGTACGGCCAGATTGGCTGCCGGTAGTCCATGCATACCCAACATACCCAAATAACCGCCATGCCTGTGATCTGCACAGCCTAATCCCTTTAACGTGCTGACTACCGGAAAATGATTGCGCGCCACAAAATGTCTAAAGCTGCTAACCGCATCAGCCATGCCCACCCCACCGCCTACATACACAATCGGTGAACGGCTTTGATCCATTAACTGATTGGCTTGCTCGATTTGTTGCTCACTACAATGGGAATAAACAGTGTCTTTAGCAGGCTGAGTCAAAATTTCAGGAACAGCGCCCATCAGAATATCTTTCGGTACATCAACTAAAACCGGTCCGGGGCGACCTTCACTGGCAATCTGGAATGCGTTGCTCAGGCTGGGTAATAAATCCTGGGGATCCATCACCTGCATACTGTGTTTACAGATACTTAATGACAAGCCCAACACATCCACTTCCTGAAACGCATCCGAGCCCATTGAAGGGCGGGCAACCTGGCCGGTAATTACCACCAGTGGCACCGAATCCAGTTTGGCATCGGCCAAACTGGTTAACAGATTGGTGGCACCAGGGCCAGACGTTGCCACGCACACCCCCACACTATTGGTTGAACGGGCGTAACCGATGGCGGCAAAGGCTGCGCCTTGTTCATGACGACAAAGGTAATGCTTGATGGGTGATTCAATCATTGCGTCGTACAAAGGCATAATCGCCCCACCGGGATAGCCGAAAATGGTGTCTATTCCTTGTTGACTCAAATAATCCAAAATGGCTTGTGCGCCTGTCATTGTCTTTCTCTCTTTTTTCGGGGCCAAAAACGAAAAAACCCCCGGACTTTCGTGCGGGGGTTTTTATGAAACTAGGCTTAATTTAGGCCAAACGCTTCCCCCGCGGAGATGGAATAATCACCACGACGAGTACGACGTTTAGTACTAAAGAAGCAAAAAGGTTCATGTTAAATACAGTTTCTCAAATCAATTCATTAACTTATATACTAGGAATAACACGATGTTAAAAATCAGGTCAACCATTAATTTTGATTACATCTCAATTTATTTTACCGGCCGGTCTGCCGAATTTTCATATTCTTATCAAAATTATTTCCTTTCAACAAATTGGGTATATAGTAAACAACGGTAATTGATAACCTTTCTTTTACTGCTGCGTAGCAGCTTTGCTACAAACATTCACAAGAGGATCGTGTATGAAAATGTCGAAAATAAATCTAACTATGTTAATCACTCTGGCTTTATTTGGACTGTCGAGTTGTAGTGAAGCCAGCAAAGATAAAGCGGAAGAAGCACAAAAAGAAGCGGCTGCCAAATTAGAACAGGCCAAAGAAAAGGCCGGAGAAATGATGGATGATGCTGGAGACGCTACCAGTGATGCCTATGATTCAGCCAAAGAAAGTGTCGAGGACACCTATGACTCAGCCAAAGAAAGTGCTGAAGATATGATGGATGATGCCGAGGACAAAACATCAGAATTAAAAGAAGACGCCGCTCAGAAAATGAAAGAAGCCTGTATCGCTGCCAAAGAACAAACTGGCGATGATCCGGAAGATTGTGAGTAGCTTATCACTGTGAGAAATTGATCCTGAAATCAATTTCTCACAACCTTTTGGCTTTTACCTGATTTCAGGCAATTCCAACCTCATCAATTACTTCAAATCAAAACCATGAATAGTGGACATCAGACGATAACGTTTTTGCAGCAGTGACATATCTTGCGTCGTTATTTGTTTATCAATCACAATACGTTGGTTATCTGCAAATTCAGGCCACTCGGGTAATTCAGACCCGTTAGGGTTACCGGTCTTGATAAAATTGATAAAATACTGCTGCATTTTGGCAGATATGGCGTAATCGTCCTGATTCCAGTCAAAGACTTTATTCGTCGCCAAATTACCCATGGCATATTCAATTTCAGCCGAATGCACCGCTCCACGACTACTAGGCTGAACGGGCTTATCGTTGCTCTTTTTGACCAATCCACCGGCAAGAGCGGGTTCCATGTCTCCGAATTCCGGCAACATTTGTGGTCTTGGGTGAGCGTATAAATAATAGAAAACATTCTGTTCACCACCTTGATTGACCAAATCGACCCATAACCAGGTGCTATAACTTAAAAATTTATCGCTGGCCAATTCTTGCGCAGCATCCATCACCGACTCACTATCTCGCGCCGGATATAACGGCAGCAGTTGTTGATAATGCTGAGGATACAAATGTTTAACAGCCGCCTTAAAGTTATCGACAGTGGGAGGATGCTCGCCCAACACTTGACTAGCGCTGCCTTCCTCAGAATTGACACCAGCCAATAGCGGTACTTTGGCGTACTGCCCTTTTTGTAGCATGTGCAAAGGATCGTCGGGGAAAAAATAATCATCAATATTGGGGTTAAACCAAATAAGCTGTTGCTGCTTCGTCTTTTCAAGCAAGGTTTGCGCACTTAAGCTGCGTAATTCATCAATCGATTTCGCTCCAAGCTTTGTCACCATATCAACGCCTTGCTGTTCGGCCTCATTTAATGACTTGGGAGAGTGATGGGAACCAACGGTGGATCCGCTTTCTCCAATTGCACCGGCAATTAAATCGCGACTTAACGGAGAAACCATTAATGCACTAACCGACATCGATCCTGCTGATTCTCCAGCAATCGTAATACGTGTTGGATCGCCACCAAATGCCGCAATGTTGTCTTTTACCCAACGTAATGCCGCCACCTGATCAAGAAAGGCATAGTTACCTGAACCGTGATAGCTTGACTCAGCACTTAATTCAGGGTGCGCCAGAAAACCGAATATACCTAAACGGTAATTAACCGTTACCGTCACAATACCGTTTTGCGCCATGCTGGCCCCATCATAACGAGGCTCGGAACCGTCACCGGCGATAAAGCCGCCACCATGGAAATACACCAATACCGGCTGTTTGGTTTGTGGAGTTAAATCAGCACTCCAGATATTTAAATATAAACTGTCTTCACTAATGCCTGGCGAACGAAAATTCATATCACCAAAAATGGGGAGTTGCATGGAACGTGCAGCAAAAGCCTTAGTGGCTTTAATCCCCGACCAAGGATCCATTGCTACCGGTGCTTTCCAGCGTAATTCGCCTACCGGAGGTTTGGCAAACGGCACGCCTTTAAATTCATACAATTTACTGTCTGGTTGATATAGCCCTTCGATGGTGCCTTTAGTGGTATCAACTTGTGGGGCGGGGGTTGCTGCACCAACGTCAACTGAAACCATTGCCAATACCCCAAACATTAACGTTAACCTTTTGATTGTACTGATATTAATCATCATTTTTTAAATCTTAATGGACAAAAAAATTACGTTAACATCAATTTAACAGCACATCTAGAGATTATCAGCACTCGCGTCATCTGACTCTGACGATACCTCTAACTTGGCAGCATCTTCCAACTTGGCCCGTTCAGCTTTGGAAATATAAGGAGGCTTTTTTTTAGTAGCACTTTTTGCTTTAGCGGCTTTAAGGCGTTTCTGAAATATTTGGTTTAATTTCTTTTTTCTATTCATCGAAAATTCTGGCTCATTGGCAATGGAAGTGGCAGGAATACAGTGAATCACCGCATTGAAGTTGCCATTATAGCGGATTTGCCAGGATCTGTTGATCTTTGCTGTGTGTTTTACTTCAATACACATTGCAAAAAGCTGTTAATATGCGCGCCCTTGGCCACGCTTAGTCGGGCCTCGTTCTTTTTAGCTTTTTATAGGTAGCAGAATGTCAGAAAAAACCTCCCGCAATAGACGTATCCGCAAGAAATTGTACTTAGATGAATTTGCCATTTTGGGCTTCGAATTTAGTTGTAAACTCTCTGGTAAAACAGAAGCCGAATATGAGCAGTTTTTTAACAGCCTTGCAGAATTGATCAATACACAGCATCTTTATATGACGTTTGATAACGATAGCGAATGGCTTGAAGGCTCGGTTACATCGGCCGATCGCTATGGAAACGCCACAGAAGAAGACCGCAGCGCGTTACAAACCCTGTTGAATTCCAGTGACATCGTTAGTGAAGTAAAAGTCGGTGAGCTGGTTGATGCCCTTTATGGCATGTAAACACTAAATAGCGAATCGATTAAAACAGTCGGCAAGACATTCATCAAGGTCTTGCCAATCATCATAATTGTCGGCGTTACAACGTTGTTCAATCGTCAAAAAATGCGTACCTAAACCTATACTGCCGCATTTTATTTAATTGCCTCTGAGACTAGAAAATTCACCACGATTTACTGTATAAATGCACGTTGAGATGGATTTTCAGGTTGCAGTTTAGTTTGTTGCATTTCCCTCAAAACCACCAAACGATATTTTTATAAAATCCCGTATCAAAAGGAATTATTGTGTTCAACATCAAATCAAAAACATTACATGCAACAATACTCGCCGTTGCTGTTGCCAGCGCTATTTCTGGTTGTGCTACCACCTCATCTAAAGTGATAGAAACGCCCACTGTTGCAAGTTACAACACCAATTACACCGGTGAAAAAAGTAAGCTGGTAGTAGGCCAATTTGTTAATCGCTCCAGTTTCCAGAATGGCATTTTTTCAACCGGTCAGGACAGATTAGGTAACCAGGCTAAAACCTCGTTAATGAGCCACTTACAGCAAACCAATCGATTTGTAGTGTTAGATAGAGACAACATGCAGGCATTGGCTGATGAAGCCAAACGTGCCGGTACTCAACAAACTATATCTGGTGCCAAATTTGTGATCACCGGTGATGTAACTGAATTTGGTCGTAAGGCTATTGGTGACAAACAACTTTTTGGTTTACTGGGTAAAGGGAAATCTCAGATTGCTTATGCCAAAGTGACATTAAATGTGGTTGATGTGACGACTTCCGAAGTTGTGTATTCAGTGCAGGGAGCCGGTGAGTATAGCCTTTCTGAACGTGAAATCATTGGTTTTGGTAGCACCGCAAGCTACGATGCCACTCTTAATGGCAAGGTATTGGATTTAGCCATCCGCGAAGTGGTCAACAAACTGGTTACCGGAATCGAATCTGGCGCCTGGAAGATATAACGCAAGGTAGCTTTATGAAAAAATTACTTTTGGCTGCAATGCTAATTGTTGGCGTGTCCGGCTGTAAAACAACGGAACCAATGTACTACTATGGTGACTTTAACAGCGCCGTTTATAGCTATTTCAAATCTAACGAAGTGACCGTTGAAGAACAAATAACAATCTTGCAAGAAGTCATACAAAAAGCAGCAGCCCACAGTAAACCTGTCGCTCCTGGGGTTCATGCACACTTAGGCATGCTTTATTTCGAAACAGGAAATAATGAACTTGGTCGTCAACATTTAGAACAGGAAGAAATGTTGTTTCCCGAGTCAAAACACTATATTGATTTCCTGCTGAAATCATCCAAGGAGGCCTAAAATGCAGCACATTAAATGTTTAATGGCTCTTCTGGTCGTGACTCTGGTTAGTGGTTGTGTAAGCTTGCCACCAGCCCATGATTACAGCGCCTTCAGAAACGCGGATCCACACTCAATTTTAGTGTTACCACCGATTAACAATACCACTGAAGTCGTTGCTCCCTATAGCGTGATGTCGCAGGTTATCGCCCCTATTGCCGAATCCGGTTATTACGTTTTTCCGGTGGCGGTTGTCGATCAGACTTTCAAAAATAACGGTCTCACTATCGCCAATGATGTGCATGCCGTTCCAATCGATAAGCTACATAATATATTTGGCGCGGATGCGGCCTTGTATTTAACCATTGATGACTACGGTACAAGCTACGTGATTATTTCCAGTGAAACACGCGTCACTGTATCGGCATCATTGATTGATTTACGCAATGGTTTGGTGTTGTGGCAAGACACCGCGACAGCTTCTTCTGCGGAAACCCAAAATAGCAATGGTGGCGGGCTTATCGGTGCGCTGGTTGAAGCGGCTGTAAGCCAAATTGTAGATACCGTTACCGACAGAGGCTTTGATATTGCAGCCATCACCGCCAACCGACTGTTATCATCCGAAACCCACAACGGTTTACCCTATGGTCCTCGTTCGCCCAAATATGGCCAACCTGCCCCCAGTGAAAAAGCTAAATAATGCTTTATTTAGTGAAAGTTGATTAACAATTAACTTACTGATAATAAGCGAGTATTCGCTCGCTTATTATCCTGTTTATGTCACCAATGACACCATTAGCCAGCTCGTTATTTACACTGCCGATAATGCAAGGGAGATTGGCCTAACTCGCGTTTAAACACCCGGCTAAAATAAGTGGCATTAGTAAAACCCAGCACCTCAGCCAACGTCGCAATATCGGTTTTGCTGTGCGTAAGTAAACGGCAGGCTTCGGTGATTAATCTATCCATAATGATTCGACTGGCGGCGCGGCCTAAATGTTGTTTGCACAACACATTCAGATGCCCGGGTGTCACCGCCAACAACGCAGCGTATTCTGAAACTTTATGATAGCGATGATAATGTGTTTCAAGTGACTGACGAAAGCGGCTGACGGTATGGTTGACCGCTATTTCCATTACTTGCCCATAGCAACCGGTATACCAGCGATTAAGATACACCAGTACCTCGTAAGCAATAGCTCTCAATAAATTGGGGCTATCCGGCTGGAGTTGGTTGACTTCCTGATGCATCGCCTCAAGTCTGTCCAGCAAACACTGTTGTTGGTCGTGTTCCAGCCTTAAACTGAATGGCCCGGTATGGGTATGGAAGTAATGCAAGCGATGCAAAAAAAGCGGATCGCTGAAGTGCTTTAATAAAAACTCGGCAGGAAAGAATAAACATATCCCCTGTAAATCCTTTACATACCAGCGTCGTACCTGCCCGGGAGTGGTGAAAAATACCTGTCCGGCAGAAACCGTATACTCTTTGTCATCCAGCCAGAACGTCCCCTGCCCTTGGGTAATCAGAGTAATATCATAAAAATCCAGTACGTAGGGCTCAATCGTCCGGGCAAAGGATGGCATATCGCCGATCCAGGCAACATCAATCAGTAATTCGGTCGCGTATTTATTGCGTGAAAATGAAACCGGCCTGATTTGACCAGATTGAGTAAAAATAGACGTTGTCATTATTCCACCGCGTTAGCATTTTCGTTGAAAAGTATCATTTTTTGCAGGGTTTGTTCATTTTATTATCAACCGGGCTGGCATAAACTCAAACCAGAAAACAACAATAAGGCAGTATCCTATGCACCTGTTAACATCGTTTATATTATTTTTTATTTTAGCTTCAAGTACAGCACTGGCGGTTAGCATCGAGCAGGATATATCACCCGATGACTGGCTAATATCACCCAAAGGGGTAACAACGGAAAGTATCGACGGGCAAAATGCCTTGCGTTTCGACAGTGGTGAAATCACCGCTCAGAACATTCAACTTCAGGATGGCACCATCGAATTTGACATATACTCTTCAGGACAGCGAGCCTTTGTTTATGTGTATTTTCGTGAACAATCTGAGTTGGAGTCGGAGGTATTCTATATCCGCACCCATAAGTCCAACACCCCCGATACGTTGCAATATGCGCCAGTATTTCAGGGGTTAAGTGCATGGCAGTTGTACCATGGCAACAACGGCACTGCCTCTGCGACGTTACCGGTTAATCAGTGGACTCATATCAAGTTAGCGATTGAGGGGCAATCACTAACGGTTTGGGTAGGCGATCAATCCCAACCGGTTATGCATAAAATACCGTTAACCCGTGCCGCAAAAGCCGGTAGTGTAACCTTACGTGGTAATATCCCCCGACAAAGTCACGCACCATTTAGCGCTTATATTCGCCATATCAGCATCCAGCCAACGAAGCCAGTAACGACGGCACTTCCAGCAAAATATTATAACGATAATCAACTAACTCAGTTTAGTGTATCGCCCGTTTTTGCTGCAGATAAAAAAGCTGTAATACAGCTTCCAGCCCAAATAACCAAACAAGCATGGCAAGCAGTGCAAGTACAACCCAATGGCACAATAGAGTTTTTGCGCTGGCGCACCATCCCTGACGATTTAAACACATGGGCAGTCGCAGCCGATACCGTTTTGGTTTCACCAACGGATCAAATATGCCAATTGCAACTGGGCTACAGTGACACGATCACGTTATCGTTAAATGCACAGCCTATCGCGTTTGCCGATGGCAGTTATCGATACGACAAGGATCGCCAGGAAGGATTAATGCATAAGCAACAATTACAAGTTTTTATGTCGCTCAAAAAAGGACGCAATCATTTACGTGCAGTGGTTGCAGATAGTTTTGGGGGCTGGGGACTGTCAGCTTATTTATCAGGCTGTACAGGAGTAAAACAACAGTTACCCGAATACGATACAAGTCAGCAATAAACCCCATGACGTAATACAATTAATATATTAAAAGAGTCAATATTGAAAGACAGCATTATGCCAGGTTATTTGTTTGTGATTGGCGTTAAGGATTGCCCTTTCACGTAGCTCTTACTGAATACGTTTTTCGCTTTCAATAACCTTTCCGTTTGTTCTACTTCCAAGGGTTTGGAAAAAACGAAACCTTGAAAACAACTGCAACCCAGTTGTTGTAGCACTTGTACTTCTTCACGTTTTTCAGTGCCTTCTGCCAAGATATTTATATCTAACACACGACACATGGCAATTATCGCTTCTACTACTTTTGATTTTCTCTCATCCAGATGAATATCTTTAATAAACTGTCGATCAATTTTGACCGCTTTTACTGGATAAGAGAGTAATTTTGCTAACCCCGAATAGCCTTTACCAAAATCATCCAAGGTAATGGAAAACCCCCAATCATCCAACGTTGACGTAATTTTTAAAGCTTTTTCTACATTACGGCTAACCGCAGATTCAGTTAATTCCAATTCTATTAACTTTGGATTAATACGGTGTTCCAATAATGAGTAAATAAGATGCTTTTCAAAATCGTCTTGGTCAAAATCTATACCCGAAATATTTAGTGCAATCGGAACAATCTCAATATCCTGTTTTTGCCAGTGAGATATTTGCACACAGATATTGGTTATCAGCCATTGCGTAATTTTAGGGACTAAACCAGACTTTTCGGCAATGGGTATAAAAATAGACGGAGAGACCAGGCCAATGACGGATGAATCCCAGCGCAACAGCGCCTCTAATCCAACAACGTGTCCGTCTGCTTTTACTTTGGGTTGGTAGACAATCTTAAGTTCATTGGTCGATATCGCTTCATCAAGTAAAATACTGATTTCTTCATGTTCAATAAAACGTTCCAAACTTGACGTTTCATAAAAATTAATTTGCGACCGGCTTGAATTAACCGCATATAAGGCATTGTTAATGAGCTTCTCAGCATTGCCATTATGTGAATCTGGGAACGAAATACCAGCTTGAAGATTGAGGGCAATCGAATGACCATTCAGTTCTATCACTTTAGGGATATTGTTCAGAAACGACTGGATTGTAGCACGCACATACATCATTGATATTTCACACACGATGGTCAAATTTGTGCTATCTATCGAGGCGAGATGACTTTTCACTTGTTGTCCTGATTGCCAATATTTAGACAATTCTTTAACTAACAAAGGTAAAATTTGAAAACCGTATTTTTGCTCAATGAACTGAGCGTTATTTATTTTGATTGTGATTAAGCAGAAGTCATTTGTTTTTTCAGTCAGCATGCTCTTAATTTTATTGGTCAACCATAGACGATTCGGCAACCCCGTTTCCTGATACAACTTTTGCTGACGATTCAGAACCGTTTGTGCCGCAAGGGTTTTATGAAGCATCACTTTTGCGGTGATATCGTGAACGGTGAGGAAAAAATACTCCTGCGAAAATAGCTTACTGCGAGTTAATTTAAACGCTTTCATTTTCCCTTTTATGAAACGATTAACCACTTTCTCACCCGCATCTGTTGGAAAGTCACTAAACAATTCAGCCATATGAATGGGGTGAATACTGTTCTGCTGTCTGCAATCGAGTAACAATTCTGCAGCCAAGTTAATTTCTTTTATTAAACCACTGCTATGCACAACCAGTTTAGCAATATCGGTATCGACGAATAATGTTTTGTAGAAATCTTTCTGTTTTTGCAAATCGATGTTGGTTTCTGTTAGTTGCTGATTTAAACGCCTGGCGGCAAGACTTGAGCGAGCAACACCTAGTGGGGCGCAAACATTAAAAAACAGAAAGATGATGCTCATAATATAAAAGTTGGCATGTTCGAACGTTTGATGCGGAGGTAAATACTGACTGAGGTGGAAACCATTCAGCAACGCCATAAAAGGCAGAATATTGAGCAACATACACACAAAACCGATTTTCGCTCCGAGCAATATAAATGCGGCGAGTGGCAACGAAAATACAAAGACCGGACCAAAAATAGCCAAGTCAGGATCCAGTGCGATGATATTTATTGAAAGGGCAGCGGCCAAAATGGTAAATAGCAGAGAATAGGCGCTGATAGTGTAATGTGAGCTAGATAACCACAGTTGTATCCCCGCAAAGAGATAAAAAGCCAAAGTTAGTGGAATAACTTCACTAAAGTTTATCTCAACAGCGGTCAAACAACTATGGATCGCCACGACAGAATAAAAACTAAAACCGGTAATGATCATGATGCGCAAAGCACTTATTCGCCATCGCTCTATGCCATTTATATTGCCTTCTAAATCAGAAAGCATGACATAACTGAGAAATCTGGTAGTTAAAGATCGAATCATTGCTTGCATGGTGAATTACCAGTTCATTACCTCAACTAGAATACAGCCACTATAACCTAAACAACTAATAAGACTAATAATTTTTGAATTCGCCCTATTTTTACACTTGTTTATGTTGAGGATGAAAAACCTTATCAATTCGCAAAAATAGCAAGGGGCAGATTTGCCTCATACTTTTGATGATGTTTTTGCTTAATAATATTTTCAATCTCCTATGTTACGACATATTCAAAATATTAGGTAAAGATGAAACCTGTCATCAGCCGTTAATTATTTCCTTGTCTCCATTATTAACCCACTAATTTCATTAGGTTTAATTAATAATCACGGTAGGACGCAATCTACTGCCTATACTTAGCGGTGACACCCGAGTCCTGCACGCAGTAAATCGCACACAGAAGTCAATGTTGGACTTTTTATTCCCTAACCCTGAAACAGGACTAAATCATGAACAAAGCAAATTTGTTAAAACTTGCTGCACTGTCCGTCGTTAGCAGTTCGACTTATGCAACCGATACTGCAGAGGATAAAATACTGCGAGCCATGTCGGCCGCGCCCTCTTCTGTCAGCGAGCAGGCAACCATAATGGATACTGACGGAACCGAATTACGCAAAGGAACCAACGGCTGGACATGTTTTCCCGATACCATGACCGGTGATAAAGCCCCAATGTGCAACGATGCGCTATGGATGCAAATGATGCAGGCTTTAATGAATAAAGAAGATTTTACAGCCGACGGTATTGGTATTTCATATATGCTTCAAGGTGAGCCTAGTGGTTCTGGAGTGAGTAATTCAACTCCGTATCATCACGATCATAAAAGTGCCGCGGACTACGTTGAAACCGGCCCACACATTATGATCATTGTTCCAAAAGCCATGCTAAAAAATATCCCCACAGATCCGAACGCTGGTGGGCCCTATGTGATGTGGGGTGATACCCCTTATGCCCACATCATGTTACCCGTATCCTTAGAAGGCAAACAAATCATTACTCCAAACGTTGCCGAATAAAAAAGGGGAGCCAATATTGGCTCACCTTATACCCCTTTGTTAATTTTAACCTGCTATCAACTTCTATTATTCCGTTGTATCCACAATTAGCGCACTTGATATTTACCTGATAATCTGTGGTGTAAGGATTGAGATAATGCAATAAGTCGATGTAAAAATATAACAAGGAGCATTATGAAAAAGATCATTAGTACCATCTTGATTTTTTTGGCTTGTAGTTTGCCAAGTCGGGCTGATGATACGGCTATCTTAAACATTCTAGGGATGGAATATACCGGTTCAGTGCAGGCTAACCAGCAAGGTGCCTTCGATATGATGTTACTGGATTTTATGCGGCAACTCGAACTTCCTTTTCGTTACGACATAGTCAATGCCGCCCGGGGTTATCGACTTTTCACCCAGAAAAAAGCCGACTGTCTGCTTCCATCCGTAGACTATCTCCCCTACTTCAATAATCTGAATATAATTAATAGCTCTAGCTTTGCCATGGCACGACATGTGGCATTTACCTTACAAGGTGAACCCATTACCTCCCCGCAACAATTACAGGACAAGGTAGTAGGTATTATTCGTGACGATGGTACATGGGATTATAAAAAACGCATTCCTTCTGACGACATCATCTGGTTGGGACTCAATAATCTGAATACGCTAGCCGCCATGCTGGAAAAAGGCAGAATTGACGTCGCCATTCACGATCGGGATGACTATTTAGCCTTTATTCGCCAACATAACATGCGCCAACCTATTTACTCAGGAGAGCATCCCATGTGGCAGGATAACGTGGTGATTACCTGCCATAACACCCCGAGTAACCAAGCCTTTATCAAACAACTTGAACCATTAATTGACGATGTCAGGCAATCACAAAAACTGGTCAAATACTATCGCAAGGCAATAGAACTCGCTGAGCAATAAACCGCTGTGATCTCATCGTTGTGTTGAGTCTGAATAAACTCATCAGCTTGGCGAAACAGCTACCCAACCCTGCACGGTAAATGCACACAAATCAGTGTAGGTTCTGTTATTCCTATAACCTAAAACTCTCCACTTAATTGAGTGGCTAGTCCCCCAAAGACGAACCACACTATTCTCCCCCTAACAATAATAAAAGTGACAGAAAAGAGCAGGCTTTTCGCTATATAGGTTAGGGCATCAATAGCCAGAATAAGATGCTTACTCCAATACGATTCAATTAATCCAAACACGCTAAAGGAATCCCCATGCGAACCACGTTCTTAAAATCCAGATTGTTATGTGCGGTCCTTTTACTCGGTAGTGGAATAAATACCGCCTATGCGGGACTAATCGGCTACTTTGAAACGCGCTATTCTACAAACGAAATAGATACATTACTGGGCGGTAACATAGACGTTATTTGGGGTGGAACGACGATATTCGACCTTAATAATTTGACGGAAAGTGATAGTGGCAAAGTCTTTTCGTTAACTACCGGTAGCGCATTTGATAGTGTGATCGCGTTAATCAATAATGGCGTTAATGATGCTATCAAAATCAAGGCGGTCATTGACCCATTTAGCTTTTTATCTGCACCCGACTCAATTTCCTGGGATGAAAGTTTTTTATCTTCCGATCCGTTAACAACCTATAACATAAGTAACATTGATTTCAGTTTGCAGAGCCTCACCAAATCCATCTTGGATAATTCAACGAACGAAGAGCAACTGTATCGATATACGTTAGGAATGAAACTAGCGGTTTACGGCAGCGAAATTCAAACTAATGATGTGCCAGAACCTTCGACACTGGCGATTTTTGCACTAGGTTTGGCCGGCTTGGGGATCCGTCGTTTTAAATCCTAGCTGCACGTAACGACAAGAGCTTAAATAGAATAATACCTGCACCAGCTCTTGTCCGTTAATTTCATCGATGGTATTGCTTTTAAATCGTTCCACCGGGTCGAGACAACGTCACTGAAACTAATCCTTACCCAGTAAGTCTTTTAATTTACTGCCGGCCTTATCCAGTAACTTGTCTTTTTCTTGTTCAATTTTATCTTTGACTTTTTGCTTGGCTTTTTCTGCCAGGATCGTTTTAGCGCGTGATTTTGCCTGACCAATAATATTGTCCAGCATACTATCGAGAACGGCAGCCATAGCCTGATCTGCAGGTAAACCATTTGGTTGACCCACCGGACCCGCGTTAAAAGTCGGTAACGTCACCTTATAACTTTTTTTATCCAGCTTTAATTCTTCCGTGTTCAACTTTTCAAAATCAATCAACAGACTCGCATTGGCAATGACAACATTATCGATGGTGACTAATGGCATCGGTTTATCAGAGGTTTTAGCGGCAGAACTCTCCGTGGGTAAATTGTTTTGCAGATTGCGCTTTAACACCATTAAATTGCCCTCACCGGACGCATCCACCTCATAGCGAATTTGTGGCGCATTGATTCTGACTTCCTGAATAGAATAAGGCTCGCTAAACGACCCACCGAGATCCACCGAAACCAAATCAAAACTGATTGCATTTTCGTCACTAAATCCTTCAGGATTACTAACTTGCAGGCCTCCAATCGCCAATTTACCTTGCTGTGGGGTCAACTTAACAGACGACACTTGTACCGACGTTTGCAAAAAAGCACTTCCCTGCTTTTCAATTTGTGTTCGAATAAACTCATCCGCACCGCTAAACAGGTACCAAACCCCACCGGCCACAATCACCACCAGAAGCCCCACAACAATCAATAATTTTTTCATCAATCTTTCCCTTTGTTTTTGTGCGTTAAAAAGCGAAATAAGTTTAACTGCATTGTAGATTGGAATGATGCCAACAACTAAACCGCTGCTTAAGTGCGGTTATTCATATATCGTCATATTGTGCACCAGTGAATATAGAATAAAAGAGCTACCCCAGACTATTGGGTTAATCGAACTGTTATTGGCAGTAACCAACGTCTCTTGCTCACATTTTCAACACTTATAAATAAGTTACATGCTGACCGTTTCCTTTTTACAAGCTTAAGTAGCAATAAGCGCTTTTAAATCAAAACCAAATAACCGACACTAAAGTCACCTAGGACGTTGGAGAGTTACGTATGGATACGTTGATTGCAATTTTACTGCCTTACCGCTGCTTAAGTGCAGTTATTCATATATCGTCATATGTTAGCCTGTTTTGTAAGTTAGAGACCCCAAAAGAGTCAGATAATCTTGGGCGTAATCATGTAACTTGGCAAGCAGTTGTTTTGCAGTCCAATTAAGGAAGTCGAAACTATAATATCTTGGTAATATAGTTGCATTCATTGTTCATTAGAAACCATATGATCTATTTAGACACAGCAGCCTCTTATCCCTTACTTCCTGAAGTAAAAGAATGCCTTATTCATGCTTTTGATAACACTTACGCAAACTCTGCTTCTAGTCATTCTCTAGGTGAGGAAGTTTCATATGAGATCAATAGAGTCAGAGAGCTGTTGGCAAATGAAATCGGTGCCTACCCTAGTGAAGTCATTTTTACTAGTGGGGCAACAGAATCAAACAATGTTGCCTTTAAAAGCCTTTTATTAAGCGAGAAAGGACTAGAAGATAAAAAACATATTGTAACTACTCAGATTGAACATAAATGTATATTTGCCATTACAGAGTATTTAGTAACTCTGGGATATGAAGTTACTTATGTTAAACCTAATTCAGACGGATTGATAACAGTTCAATCTATAAAAGAGGCTATCAGACCTGATACTGCATTAGTTTCAGTGATGCATGTAAATAATGAATTAGGCTCCGTAAATCCCATTGAAGAGATTGGACAGTTGTGTTTTGAAAACGAAATCCTATTTCACTCAGATGCTGCCCAAAGCTTTCAAAAAGTTGAGATTGATGTAGATGATTTTAACGTTGATATTATGTCTTTCTCAGCGCATAAAATTGGCGGTCCTAAAGGAATTGGAGCCATTTACATAAGAGATTTAAGACATAGGCAGTTAGCACCAGTCATACACGGAGCTGGACAAGAAGAAGGTCTTAGAGGCGGAACTGTAGCAGCTCCTCTAATTTTAGGCTTTGGGAAAGCCATTGAGGTATTTAAATCTTATTACTCTGATTTTTCAGCCAACCAAATTAAAGAAAAGCTTTTAGAAAAATTAAGTTCCCTTGATATTGAATTTGTAGAAAATGGCATTAACACATTACCTCATTGTATCTCGATTACATTCCCAAAAGTTGATACGGAAACATTGGTTCGAGACAATGAAAACGAGCTTTGTCTTGCCCAAGGATCAGCATGTTCGTCTAAAGAGATTGAGCCATCACACGTATTAACAGCTATAGGCTTATCCAGAGAATTAGCTGATAAAACCTTTAGGATTAGCTTTCCTATTAATATTTCCGAACAAGATTTAGATTTTTTGTGTACGGAATTACTGAAACATAGCCAGCAGACCTAAACCTAAATGGTAATAACAGGGTAGTTTGCACTCCCCCAGATTTCTCTTGGGTTTTCCATCATTACATTTATCAAGATAGGAACTAGCTTACTCAGAAAAGCTACTCCATCTTTAATTTGAGAGCGATTAGCACTGCTATTCCATGTTGCTCCACCATGTATTAACTGATTCCTTAAGGTATATAGTCTTTGTAAGACGACAGAAATTAGCACATCAGTTTGTCTATTGGATAAAGCTATGTTGGCTTTTGCCTTTGCTTTAGAAAATTTGTTTTTCCATTCGTCTTCAGTCAATTTTCCATTATGAAACTCCCAAAAGGGCTGAAAAACAAATTTGTTATCGAGAAGCAAGCGAATGCTTGATGAAAACTCAGACCATATTAGATCGTAAAAAGCTTTCTCTTCATCAAGCTCTACAAGCTTTGAAATGAATAGTGAAAATGACTCGGCTTCAGTGTGACGAAGCAACTCAGTATCTTGAGAATAGGCCGCATTAAATGCTATCCAAAGAAAGATGAAAGTACTATCTAAATCCCCAGAGCACTGCTCTGATTTCTCCAGCCAACTCAGTGCGCGGTGCACTCTTAAACCGAGGTCTTCAGAAAATCCTTCTCTTACATTCCTTTGCTTTTCTTTTAATGATCTAAAGTCCATTTTTATCTCCTAATTGTGGAAGGTTTGTTATTATTTATAACAAGTTACACAGGCTCCCCCACCTTCTACTTCGTCATATATCTCATCCATTCTGTCAGTATCAGATATTTTTACTTTGGCTCTAAGCAGGTTTGCTCGTCTGTTTAGTTTATTCTCTAGTCGTTTAACTCTTAATTCGTGATTCTCAATGATTTCTATCTTGCGTTCTTCAGTTTCAAGAGTGGATAAAGGAGTCCCTTTTCCAAGCCAATAGAAAGTCCCATCACCTCGATCTTCTTCTGCCTTTTTCTCATAAGACTTGGCTTCTTCAAAAGCATCAGGGTAGATTTCTTTTAATCTTAACCACTCAATTTTTTGTTGATAGAAACAGAAAGTGCAACCACTTCTGGAACGCCATCCGTAATACCCCGGTTTCCCTTGATCTTTAGCTTCAACAATTTTTAATAAAGTTTCAGGAGTAAGATTGGGTTGAAATGTGTTGGCTTCAGAAGATTGTGATTCAGATCTATTTGCTAATAGTCTATTCATTAATGCCAACCTATCTTCTTCAGATGGATCAACAGGCTCACCTGTAGAGGAATCAACGAATAGCTTGCGATACTCAATAACTTCTTCATCATTACCAAGTAGATCAGCTTTTCTTAAAATTTCAAAAATGTCATCTCTTTCTAATCCATCTTCTCTAAACGGCATTTTTATTGTTAGGTATTCTGATGTAACGGTATTAGTCATAAAGCCCTCGCGTGCGGGTTCATCTGCTCTAATACCTACATAAGAGACTACTTTAGTGTAGCCTTCCTTTTCCATCTTCATTTGAATCCACTTTTCAAATGGAACCAATTTCATCTGAATCGTACACCAACGGGCTTGAGGTGAAGGAAGGTAGTTTTTATGCTGTTTTAAGTGATAGTCAAAATCTTTTTTCTCACGATTTGAGCTAAACACTTCTTCATACGGATCAACAATTTTTCCTACATATCCTTCTAAGCGATTAACAAAATCAATTACTTCAGGCAGCTCTTTCCCGGTATCAGTGAAATAGTACTGAATGTCTAAATCTGGATAATTATCCCGCATATACATGGCCAAAGCAGCACTATCTTTACCACCTGAAAGGCCTAGTACGTGTAACGTTTTTTCCATTTTTAATTTCTCTATACTTCCATAAGATCATCAAGCATTGTCATCAAGATAGCCTTCTTTTCTTTGATTTCTAATTGGCTAATATTGCTATCAATTTCTTTTAGTTGCTTTTTAAAGTCACTTTTAACACTTTTATAATTAATGTCACCAAAGTCAGATAGATACAGGTCTTTTTTAAATCTTTCTATTATTTCAATAAGTTCAGAATTAGCCTTCGCTAAGGAACTGTCATCCCAGTTTCTTTCGGCTCTACCTGATAGCAAAGAAATAATTGCCGAAACCCAATTATTTGAGCTTGCGTATTCAGATAGGCGTAATGCAAAAGTTTGAACTTTTGGATGGGTTGTAAAAGCTGCAACCTTTCTACAATTTGCAACTAAATGGTGGTTGAAAGTAATATAATCTTTAATTCTACTTTCGAACTTTAGTAGTTCTTTTTCATGAGCCTTTTTAAGTTGCTCAATAATGTGACTAAAGTCTTCAGAGCTAACATCCTGTAATTTAGTATTTTTACCAAAAATAGCTGGCAATTTTTTAAACAAGTAATCATTTGGATCAGAAGCAATTTTTGTTTCATCCTTAAATTTTAATAGCTTTTTATCTAATGACCTCGTATTTCTCGTCCAAGGAGATAGGCTCGCATAAAATGCCACTAATGATTGGGCAATTGCTAAAGGCGCTGTATCACCTTCTTTTAACTCTAAAGCAGAAGCTATTTCATTAAGGTAGCTAGTCGTAGAGTGATCTATTTTAACTATTTGAACACCTATAAATTGAGGTTGTTGAAAAAGCTTCATAGCGAACTCTTCATCTGCCCCATTTATAAATGTTGGCTTGCTCGTGACACCGTTGTAGTCATAGAAAGCTAATTGGTGATCATTGGCCTGAAGAAAAGCTAATAACCAAATTGGAATTACACCTTTAGCTATTCCAAACGGTTCACTTTGCCATAGCTCAACAATATCAGACATTTTAACAATTCCACTTTTTCCTGAAATGTATTCCAGCGTTTGTTCAAACAGTTCAAGTAATCGTTCTTGTTCCTGTGAAGGCATGGCAAATTTGTATTTACTCGGATTTTCAGGATCTGGGATGTGGAGACCAAAGTTACTTAGTGCAGAATAGTACAATCCTTTCTCTGCCGGAAAAGTCTTGTCAGGTAGAGCTAAAACAGGCTCATCTGCATTTTCAGACATAGCTCTAAGTAGCTTTTTAAGCGCGGCATTTGCACTGCCGGAGGGCTTATTCTTGTTTATCAATTCATTAATAATAACAGGAGATTTGTTAAATATTTCACCTGCAACTAACGAAGCAATTGATGAAAGGGGCTGCCGATTTAACTCATTATCAAGATAGTTCCAAACTGCATTTGAAAAGGCTCTATCTAATTCATGAGAAAGTTGTTGTTTAAAAGAAATAATCCGAGAATCCAGTTCTTTAAGAGCGATTTTATCTCTTACAATCGCAGCTTCTTCCTTCTTTGCTTTTTCCAAAGCAATAAGTTCAATAGATATATCCTTTAATCTATTAATTGTTGAGGACTTTCCAACAACGACACATTTATTTGAGCTAGTTGCATTGACTAAGTCTTTATAAGCCTTCTCACTAACTGCTAACACAAAGTTTAGAAATACTTTTCCATGCTTAGGTTTCAAATTGATAGACGTAAGTAACTTATTATCTACTTTATTAATTAGCAATTTGTTAGCCCATCTCATTGTTCCTGCTTTGTGATAATGAGACGTTGCTAGTACGCTATCAGTTAAGTCGCAAACAGTAGTCCAATCAATACCAGATTCAAGTTTTTCTTTTTGTTGCTTAATCAAGGTATTGATATCGATATCGCTACCTTCGAATATGAAGTAACCGTTGTGAGCTGGACGAAATATAATAACTGTCCACGATTCAAGATCTTTTATGGCTTTGGTAACATCACCTTTTTTAAAGCCTTTCTGTTCAAAATAGTTTTCTAAAAAGTCTTTGGTTGAATGGAAGTGTTGATTGAAACCAAATAATGTAAGTAACGCAACAACTCTAGCAATAGAAGCGTGTAATTCATTACCTTTCTTCATTGCTCGGTGCACTGCATCACAACTTTCTAACCAAGCTTTACTATCAGAAGATGTTACGATTATGTGATACAGATTGTGGTGTAAATATTCCCATAAGTTATCTAATGTATAGAGCTGATAATCAGGTGCAATAGGCAGATCACCTTCACACTCATCTATATAGAACTCAGAAAGAAATTCTCTAAATCCGTATTTTTCATGTGAAGCCAAAAAGCCAAATAAACTTCGCTCATTCTGTGAAAATCTGCGTTTAGATATAGGCCCTAAAAGTAGGCTAACTAAAGGATCTAAAGGTAGGGTTTTGAATAAATCTGAAGTATTTCTAGTCTTGCTTTTAAAAGACTCATCTACTATTTCAACTAACTCCTTATTCTCTCTAGTTAACTCCTCAACTAGCGGTTTAGAAGATTTACTAATTGCATCTCCTAATAAGAATAAGGATTCATCTACAGATGGGTTGTAACCTAAATCCCTATATCTACCTTGTACTTTTGCCCAATCCTCTTGAAGTTTAGATTCCTTATTTTTCGCGTATTCGGTAAATGACTGATGTAAAAAACCAATAATAACAATGTTGTTATTAGATTGTTGAGCAATGTCTGCTAAGAGTTGAAATATGTACAAATCTTTATTATTACTGGCGCAGAAGTCTAAGGCTTTACCCATTTCATCTAATAGGACTAAAACACCATCTTCTTTGATTTTATTTGAGTTTAAAAATTTCTTTATTAGCTCTAGGCACTCAACATCAGAGTAACTTTGTACGTCTTCTTTTTTTAATTTCATATTTAGTGACGTAGCTATTGTGAGCAGTATTGAATGTGCAGGAGATTCCATTGCACAAACATGTTTTATAGTTTTCCAACCTTTACTGATTTTGAAACGATTCGGAAAGTCTGATTTCAGCCCTTCAGCTATATCAAGAGAGTCTTCTGCATAATCTCTCTCATCTTTATTTGTAGACAATAATAAAGATAAAAATAATGCTACAGTAGATTTTCCTGACCCATACGGCCCTGTAATAGTATAAGCTCTTTGCTCACTCCCTTCGTAGTCTCTACTAATAGTTTCGAGAACATTAATAGCCGTTCCATGGAGTATAAAGTTATCTATAAATAGTTTGCTGTCCTCTAAATGTCCATCGATTCGAGTAGAACTTTTATATTTTTGTTTTACGTCTACTAATAGATTACTCATTGCTAGACCCTTTGTAATAGCTGTCTAAGACTTGTTGTTCTTGACCTAAATAGCTTTCATCGACTGATACCTGCCTAAGACCCATTGAGTCAATCCAAGATATTTGTCCATTTGAGAAGTTTTGTGCTGTGTCCAATTGTTCGCCAAGTCCTTGTTCAGAAAGTCTGAAAATTCTGCCGGGGGATAATGGATCTAGAAGCAAGGATTTAAAGTTAACCTTTGAAACTTTAGATACTTTAGCTTCTTTCTGCACAAACTTAAGTAGAGCATAAATAAAAATTTGAACAGGCAGATCCGACTTACTATTCAGGCTACTTAAGTAGTAATTCTTGCCGCTTTCTTGAATGAGAGATAGCTCTGTCAAAGGCGAGTTAAACTGCTCTTCATCTCCCACTTTAGTAACGTGTTTTTTACTGTATGAATTTAGAAAGGTATCAATATCTTTTTGAATCGTAGATTCATTTATTGAGGCATCACCTGAAGATAGCTTTGATGAATCATCAGAAATATGAGCCAACAACACTTGCTTTTCGAAGTACTCCCCGTTAAAAATATTAAAGAAATACCTATAAGCAGTCATTTCGTCTTCATTAAAACATAGCCAAAAATGAATAAGCCAAATTGAGCCTAAATGCTCCAGATATGGATCTTTTCCTGATAGTTCGTTGAAGAGGTAGTTACCATTTGAAGATGTAAAATAATCTATATTTGATTGTTTTCTTTTACTGTCAAGCAATCCAGCAGACTCTGCCCAATAACGAATTGCATTGACCATGTTTTTACCAACGCCAAGTTTTATAATTGCCTGTTGAGTCTCTTCTTCTTTGCTTGTTTGTAGTTTTCCATTTGAATTCAAATGGTTAACAGCTTTATATAGCCATCCATATCTAAGAGGAAACGTATCATGTCCCGAAAACTTAGCTCTCATTCCTGTTATTACCTCACCCTATAGCTTCGTCTGGAGAAAACCTCCAGAGGTTCATGTTATATGTTTTGCCGTGTAGAATAAAGAGATAAACGATTAGTAATCTGTTTATATATACAGTCATGCGGGGCTGTAAAAAATTAAATATATCAACCATTTATATAAAAATTGAAATTGATATCCATGGATAATGATTATAAAGTTTAATGTAATCAAACAGCCATCATTCTTCGAGGGAAAACACATTTGAGTGCAGGGAGCCGTTCACAGGGATTAAAAGCATTAGAATTAAAACACGTATATAGAACTGGTGATGATGATTTATTTCATGATTTTTATAGATGTGTTTTATCAGAAGCTGTCAGGTATGACAGAGCAGTTGGTTTTTTTTCCTCTTCAATATTAGCCGCAAACCTAGGCGGACTAGGTTCTTTAATTAAATCAAATGGATTAATGCGCCTAATCATAGGGCATCCCTTAGCAAGAGATGAGTTTGAAGCAATCCGCTACGCTGTTACCTCACCTACTGAACTTTCACAACAATACACTAATACCTTATTAGATTGGATTCAGGCTGAAAAAAACGTTACCTCAAAAAGACTCGAACTTTTAGCTATATTAATTGCTTCAGGCAGATTGGAAATTAAATTCGCGTTCAGAAAGGCTGGCATGTATCACGAAAAAATCGGCATCATTCATGATAATCAAGGAGATGTGGTTGTTTTTCAAGGTTCTGCAAATGAAACTCCCTCTGGTATGTTTGAACATTTAAACGCTGAATCAATAAGTGTATATAAAAGCTGGGAGCCTGAACTATACAATGCCTATGGAGATACCTACTATCAAGGATTTGAAAGACTATGGAATGGTGAGCAGAAAAATACTTTCGTTGTAGATATAGGATCAGAATTTTACTCTGAAGTTTCAAAGTACGTTGAAAACTCACCTCATTTACAAAAGTTATCGCTGTTAGATATTGATGGTATAGAAGAGCAAATATCTCAATATGAATTAGAGCAATCCAATATTACTTCCAAGATTGAACCTCATGTTCCAGAATTCTTAAATGGACATAAGTTTAATATTAAAGAACATCAAAGGCATGCGTTGAAAAAGTGGAGAGCTAATGAATACAAAGGAATACTTAAATTAGCTACTGGTTCTGGCAAGACTATCACTTCTATATATGGTGCAGTGAAAGTTTACGAATCGCTCAAACAGCAAAATAGAGGCTTGTGTTTGGTAATTGCCGTTCCATATATAGAGCTAGCTAGCCAATGGGTTGAGAACTTACTGGACTTTGGAATTAGCTCTCACAAATGTTACAACAACAAAAAGAGCTGGCTGCCAAATCTTCAAGAATCTATTGCAACTTTCAACGCAGGTCTAAAAGATTTCATTAGTATAGTAGTAGTTAATAGAACTTTAGTCTCAAATCATTTTCAACAAATATTATCCACAATTAACCCAAAAAGTATGATGTTTGTTGGTGACGAATGCCACAACCACGGTTCAAATAATATAAATAAACTGTTGCCTAGTGTTGACTTTCGAATGGGCTTGTCTGCTACTCCTTTTCGGAGTGATGACGATGAAATTGACTCAATGTTCCCGAACATTTCAAAAGAAAATTTAGTTTCTTATTATGGAGATGTTGTAGCAGAGTACGGACTTGGCGATGCAATTCATGACGAAATATTAACCCCTTATGATTACCATTTGGTTCCAGTATATCTAAACGATGAAGAGCAGAGATCTTTTGAAGAGTTATCGGAAAAAATCTCTTCTATTATCACTAAATCTGGTGGCCATCTAAGTAAAGATGACAAAGAAAAGTTAACAATTTTTTGTGGCCAACGGAGTAGACTGCTCGGCTCAGCTTCTGACAAGTTAACAAAGTTGGGTGAACTAAGCTCAAAGATTCCAGAGTCAATGAGAAACTTAACTTTATTTTATGCAGGTGAAGGTAAGCCTTTTCAACCAGACGAAAATTCCCATGATTGTAAGGTTATAGATCAAGTTTCTGATGTTCTGTATAAGAACGGATGGAAAACTTCTCAATTTACTAGCGCAATAAATAGTACTGAACGTAAAAGGGTAATGGAAGCATTTAAAGATAAAGCCATTAACGCTTTAGTTGCTATGAAAGTTTTAGATGAAGGTATTGATGTTCCCGCATGTCAAACAGCTGTAATACTTTCTAGCACAAGAAACCCTAGGCAATATGTTCAGCGTAGAGGTAGGGTTTTAAGACGATTCCCCAACAAAAGAAAAGCCATTATCTACGATTTTATGGTATTGCCGAATTCTGACTTTGAACAACCAGCTTCAAAAAAACTAATATATGCGGAAATGGAAAGAGTGAATGATTTTCTACTTTTAGCTGACAATAAGCTGCAAGTAGAGAAGCAATTAGAACAACTAGGACTGTATTATGACATCTAAATCTGAATTAAAAAGAATGTTTCAGGAAGCTGCTAAGGAAGTAGAGAAACCCACACCTTTAAAGGAACTAACTTCATCAATTATAAATGTTGAAAGAAAGCATGTTTATGGAGAAGCAAGCTCAAATAATCGACTTCGGTTGATACGCGAACTTATAGAAAATGCTAGGAAAAAAGGTGATATATGTTAATCAATAAAATTGTACTAACCAATTTCCGGCAATTCTATGGTGAGCAAACAATTCATTTTTCTACTGACGAAGATAAAAATGTCACTCTCATTCACGCTGAGAATGGTGTTGGCAAGACGGCCCTGTTAAACGCAATTCTATGGTGTTTTTTTAAGACATTTACCCCTAACTTTAAAGACCCAAGTAGCTTAATAAATAATGCTGCTAAAGCCGAAGAAAAAAGAAACTACAAAGTTGAAATTGAGTTTGAAGAAGATGGAAGACGCTACTCCGTACAAAGAGCTTACGGCCCGGTAACGCAGGATACCTTTAGGGTATTTATGGTCGAAGGTGGTGATTTCAAAGAGGTTCCTAATCCAGACTTATTCATAAACTCAGTGATACCTAAAGATATGGCTAACTATTTCTTTTTCCAAGGAGAAGGTGTTGGTTCATTTACTAGTAAACATGGTGGTAAACAAATAAAAGAAGCCATTCAAAAGATACTTGGATTCACCGTAGCAAAGAACGCGCTAGAGGATGTTCAAAAAATTAAGAAAGAGTATAGCAAATCTCTTCAAAGAGCTGATAAGGATGGTGAAATATCAAAAATTCAAAGAGATATTGACCGGCTTCAATCTGAGTTAAAGGAAGATAATAAGAGACTCGAAGAAAAGAAAGAATCTGTCGAACGTTATACTTCAGACATTCAAAAAATTGATGCTCAGCTAGCCTCTTGTAATAGTTCGTTCATTAAAGCAAAGCATAGAGAAAGAGCTGAGGCAGAACGAGATCTAAAAGAAGCACAAAATAATCTTTCTAGATTCGAAAATAACCGAGTTACTTTGATCAAAAAATATGCAGCCAATGTGTTTGCTCATGAAATATCTTTTGAGGTTTTAGACTTTATCGATGACGCAGAGTTTAGATCAACTATACCTTCTCCGTATAACGAAAATCTCGTATATAAAATATTAGAAGAAACACAGTGCATTTGTGGAGCGGATATTTCTGTTGGAAGTGAAGCATATAACCGAATTCAAGACTTATTAAAGTCAGCGTCAGACCCACAGCAAGAAAGCAGAGTAACGAAGGCTCAAGCTGAGTTGCGAAGTATTAAGAAAATTTCTTCACAAGCAAAGGACGAATTTGAGTTTAACTTGAAAGGCATTGATTCTAGCAGGGGCGATGTCAGCAAGTTTGAAGAAAGATTGAAAAATATTTCCATTGAAATTCAAGGTGCAAAAGATATTGCAGATATCCAAGAACTTGAAAAAAGAAGAAGTCAATTTCAAATGCGCTTAGGGGATGACAACCGCGCTATAGGTAGTTTAGAAAGAAAAGTGAAAGATAATGCATCTTTACTTGAGAAGAAGAGAAGTGAAATCTTAAGGCTTAAATCTAGCTCTTCGGAAGTTAATAAATATCGAGAATTAGAGGATATTGCTCAAAAAGTTCAATCCACAATCGAGAGTACATTAGCCTCAACACAGAAGAATGTTGAGTTAAAGATCATGGAAAAAGTTAACTCATTTCTAGGACAGTTTGTACGCCAAGATTACCGGGCAAAAATGGATAGGAACTCTTTTGACATAAGACTCTTTGATCGCAATGATGTACAAGTAGCAGAAAGTGACGGACAAGGACTACTTCTAAGTTTGACATTTATTTCTTCTTTAATTGAGCTTGCGAGAGAAAGGAAAAAGGCCTCTGGTGAAATATTAACACCGGGAGCAATTGCACCTTTTATCATTGATGCACCTTTTGGTGTTCTTGATAACAAATACAAAGGTAATGTTGCTAAATCAATTCCACAGTCTGTAGGTCAAGTTGTCTTTTTCCTGT
Organism: Neptunicella sp.; assembly: GCF_048268085.1. Lineage (NCBI taxonomy): Bacteria > Pseudomonadati > Pseudomonadota > Gammaproteobacteria > Alteromonadales > Alteromonadaceae > Neptunicella > Neptunicella sp. Next base: position 60,771 of record NZ_JBLWWF010000008.1, read on the forward strand.
CTTCTAGCCATTGGGAAGGTACGGTTGAAGATAATATTAGGGATAAGGTTGGGATGGAATATAACCTTGTTTTAGAAGTTGAAGCTGATCGTGATGCTAAAGCTGAGGATGAAATTACAATTCAAGGGACAAAATATCCAACGGTAAAATATAACTGCCCAGTTGATCGCACTGTAATAGAAAAGGTAGGGGCTTATGTCTAGATTAGATGATAGGAAATGGTTAGGGGTCAATGTAAATCGAGACAGAAAGCATGAACCTTTAGTAGAAAAATTGACTCAAGGTGATCATGTAATCTTTAGTCACATTAAAGATTTAATGGTGTTTGCTGCTATGGTTGGTTATTCACACGATAAGTATGAGCCAGTAAGTTCTGACAAAATCCAGATCACGTTGGGCACATATGCCAATACTCAACAAGATACTTACATATATTTACTAGCACTATTGAAAATGAAAGATGCTACATGTTTGAAGTATGAGAATCTAAATGATGCAGTAAAGGTATTTGAAGGCTATTGCAATGCAGGTTTATCTATTATTCAAAGCTGGATGGATGAAAACTCCGGTGATCCTACGGGTATAGACACATTGGAAATGAAAATTGTAGAACAAGCGCTAAGAAATGAGCAACGTTCTCAAGAAGGTTTGAATAATGATAATCTAGAAGTGGACTTTTAGTATGGATGAATTGCGAAAGTTATTTGATTTTTTCGACAGGAACTCTGATGGATATATTTCTAAAAAAGAGCTTATAGAGCTAGTAGAAGTCTTGTTAAATGAAAAAGGTTTAGGTAAAAGTTCTCAAATTTTACAAGAATTCGACTTCAATCAAGATAACAAAATAGATTTTGATGAGTTTATAGCTTTTGCAAAAGAGCACTTGAATTAATAAATAGCAATAAAGAGAAGTCAAATGGATTTAAAGGGCGCAAAAATAGTTAATTTTTATCAGATTAGCGGTGATGTACAGTCAGAAGGAACGGATGTTAATAAAGTCAAAATTCCTCATTATCAAAGACCATATAGTTGGGATAAAAACATGGTCAAAAAGTTAATTGAGGACTGGCACAATCAATACGAAAAAGAGTATTTTGCTGGTTCGGTAGTTACAGTTGCTGATCGAGAAAAACAAACCCATGATCTGATAGATGGTCAACAGCGTTTTACTACAATATTTCTAACAAATTATGTCCTTTATTTACTCTTAAGAGTTACAACCAGACAGGCAATCGCCCAATCAAAAGTATTGCATTTATCAAAGCTATTTGAACAACTTCAACAATCCAGTAAATATGTATTTACAAAAAAAATAGACGAGTTTGATGGAAATGTATTGTTGGAAGAATTCCAGAAAATTGAAGAGATGGAAGAGAAAGATAAGGAAGATGCGAGGAATAACTTTTCTACTAAGTACAGAAGCCTAGTTCATTTGCCCGATTTAATTGAAGATTGTGAGGAATTTCCAAAAGCTCACCAAGAACAGCTGGAACATTTTATAAGTTCACACCAAACATTGTTAACTTATGACAGAAAGTCATTTAATACTCATTTTACAAATGCTTTGTCAAAAGTATTTATTACTCTAAATGACCAAAATAAACCTCGATTACGAATAATTGAAGCCGAACTATCAGCCATAGAAAAGCAATATACTGACGCAATTGAGCAAATTTTTAATTCTTTTGTGGAACTAAATGAAAAAACAAAGCCATTTGAAAGTGCTAAGTTTCTCGTTGACAAAATATCTTCTTTTCTAAGTGAAATAAAGCTTTGCGTGGTACAGACAGGTAACCCTAAAGATGCATATACACTTTTTGAAGTTTTAAATGATCGCTCTATGGCCTTAGCAGATCTGGATTTAATTAAAAATCAATTCTACAAGCAATACTGTTTGAAAAGTCAGGAAGAAGAAACTGTTATTGATTCTCGAATAGAAGAGCTTGAAAATCAATGGGGTGATGAAATATATGGAGAACTTGCGGATTACCGTAAAAAATATATAACATTCTTTGCTACGGCTTTTTTGAGCGGTTCAACATCAATTGGTTATAACCAAAATGATAAATATCGAGAAGAAATCAAAAGATATTTAGAAGCTGAATCCAGTTACACTTCTATGGATATATCAAGAGATTTTAATATCTTCCAAGCATGTAAGCTACTAGTTAATAGCTTTGAATTAAAGGATCGAGAGCGAGAGAAGCTTGCCCTAAAAGCAGAGTATAATAAAGATAGAAGTCCAGTCTTTAAGTGTATTTCATTATTATGTGCTCTTAAATATAATGGAGTAATTGCAGGGTATTTTAATCTGTTATTAAAGTATATAGAGAAGAATATTTGTGATGATTTTGATCCAGAAAAAATAAAATCATTTTTGAATAATCTTAAAGATAATAAATATAGAAGTCAGTTTGAAGACCTTAATAATCAAGCTATTAAAATTTCACAATTAGCTTTATTGCATCAAGATTATAAAGGGGCTAGAGAAGTCGCTAATAGCTTATTAATAAATAACAAAAAAAGCTCTATTGATGTATATTATTCTCAAGTTACGCCTTTAAATGATGAGAATAAAGATAGGTTTAATTCATGGTTAGACAGTTGGCAATATAACTCTTCTGATGTCAAAGTAAGAATATTATTTGCTAAGTTATTGCCAACTTCAATCGAGGAAAACAAACTTACCATTAAAAGCATTCATTCGGGGATATCAGAAGAAGATGTAGCAACGCTACATTTAGACCATATGGAGCCAAGCTCGCCTAATGAGGCTCATATTCAAGATTACTTTAGTGATGATTCTCGAGACTATCATGTGAATTCAATAGGTAATATGTTTCCATTGCCTCAATCACAGAATATTGAAAAGTCGAATAGACCATTTATAAAAGCTTTTCAATATCTTGCCGATTCAGGTTTAGGTGATCATTGGATTACTCAAGAGACAAAAAGGCTTTTTGATCAAAATAATAATAATAACATTCCTAAACAAGAATTTTTTACTAAGCGCAAAGCATTGTTAAATGAAAAATTTTATGAAGTTTTAAAACTAAGTTAATTTGTACTATAAAACCTATATTGCTTAATTATAAATTTCTTTTTCAAAAGTAATTCTTTCAAGGTTGTTAAGGCTATTGTGTTGGCATCTTTTAAATTGGGTATAATTTCAAAAAGGCGTTTATTAAACGCTTTTTGTTTCTTAAAGTCTTTAAAAGACCCTTCGATATAGTCAACTTTGTTTACCAATAGTGGACGCTTAGATTCATTGATATAATCAAAAAAATCGACATCCTGATCAACCATTTTAATTTTAACTCTTTCGGTTAGTTGAGGCAGCGGGGTGTCATCAAATCCAGAATAACCAAGCAACGTTAGCTTCCCAGATGTGATGTGGATCTTTATGAGCTGGATATCATCAAGCTCACCATATAACTGCAAACCAGCATAGACATAAATCCGTAACGTTGAAGACAATAGGTCTAAAAACTTTTTATGAAAGGTTAACGAATGAGGGGTATTGTCCTCAAAGTCTAGTTTCGATGCAGGTAAATATTCTTTGGCAGATAAGCATTCTTCTGAAATACTTTCAATATCAGCGATAGAAAACAAAAGTGTTTTAGCTTCATTTTGAGCTGTAGTGTAATTATCAAAGAAAAACTTAATATCTCTTTTTAAGTCTTCAGGCTGCTGTGTATAAGGCCTTTTTTTTCCAAATAGTTCTAGAGCGAAGTATAAAGTTAAATCCTCTTTGCGCATTTTAGCAGACGCTTCAAATTCTGTAATATCATACCAATCGCATACAAGCTTCAAAGCCTTTTTGTTTGAACCAATAATTTCAGCAATTTCATTAGATTTAGAAAACTCATCATTAGCAGGACATCTACCGTAGGCCAAACAAGTTAACCAAAAAGATTCTAATAGTTCTGAGTTCTTAGTGAACAATAACCTTTTGTTTTCTTCACTAGCAGGTACTGGAGTCGTTTTATGTTGCCACTGGTAATGCCGCTTATTACGGTTTTGGAGGAAATGCTGCTCTAGTTCTTTATCTCTAAATACATAATAAATACCGGGCGATACTGCTATCGCCTCTGTGTCTACTATACTCTCGATGTATTCCTTTAGTTCTGCTTGATTAAAATATTTTTGAAATGTATTTCTTGAGGTAATTACACCGTCTTTATATGGTGTGAACTGCGCTAAATAGGATTCATTAGCTAGCATCGCTGATACGACTAGCATTTTATCTGCTAGCTCCCACGCTCCATGGACAGCTTCTATACGCTCATCTTGGTCTTCAATTACGTTGATAACATAACCGATATTAACAATGTCACTTACCAGCTTATCAGCATCAGGTCTAAAATTCGGGTCCCAACCTATCGCATCTAACCCGTGAGCTTCAAGCTCTCTCAAATCATCACCGCGACCACAGCCATAATCAAAAATTGAGTAGTCACCATTGAGGAAACCGTGCTTTGCTAGATTCTTCATGGGAGCCGATAATTCGTGTCTTACTAAGGCTGTTTTATGACGATCTATTTCTATATTGTCTGATTCAACTTGAACTGCTGAACTTCTAAAGAGTCTTCCATCAACTAGTTCATAACCATTTCGGGCTATTAAACGTTCCCATGAGTTTTTGAAGCCGATCATCCGACTATTTTCATATAGTCCCGCAGCCTCACCTTCTTCAGTTATCATTTTGAAATCTTCAAATGATTCATGATCTTCAGGGATCATGGTTTCTTTTCTATGAAGAATTGGGGGATTATCAGCGTCAGTATAATCAGTAACACGATGCTTCAGTTTTGCTAGGTCAATGTTGACGCTCTTAGTCAGGCTCGGATATGAATCTTCGAAGAAATTAGGATAGTTTAAAAGTGAAATACGAAATTCATTTTTAAATACTTTGACTAGATTCCACTCGTCATCGTCGATCTTCAATGCTTTCGCAATATTATTAATTACCTTCACCAATATAGGAGGAGTATCTTTAAATGCTTCTTTATGGAAATAAATAGCATCAGGTAACCTCTTACCTACCTTAACTTGCTTGGCTAATTCAGCAAACTGCTGTGCATTCACTTTAGTAACTCCTTAGCAAGTGAAGCAGCTTCATCACCATATGCTTTCTTACCCGGTATTCTTCTACCATTCTCACTTTCATTCATTATTTGAAGGTGCTTTAGCATTTCTTTACTGACACTTACATGGATAGGTCGAGTTGAACCATAGTAATACAACTTATCAAACTCTAAATTACTAACAATATCGTCTGTAATTATGTTCATTTTGTTTTCAAAACCAGAAATATAAAAGTCGCAAGCAATACCCCCTCTATCGCAAATAGGGATACTTTTTGAGTTAAGCTCATGGCTAGAGTGCTGGTCAATTGATGGATACGTTCCTGTACGATTATTTTTTTGGATATAAGTATTAAGCTGACTAGAAACGAATCCATATGAGATCTTAACTTCTCCAAATTTATCATTGATTGGGATTAATATTTCTTTCAGCAATAGTGCTATTGCTTTTATTGAGGCTTCTTCAGTAGGGCTATTATCTAAATCCACTTCATGCTTATTTTGATACCAGTTTATAACTTTAGCTGCCAACTCATGCTTAGATACAAGTGTTTGGTCATCAACTTCATAAAGAAACTGATTTCCTTTTTTTATAAATGATAGATTACCTTTCTCTCTTTCATGCATTAAATGGCAATCACTAAGAGAAAGTAACTTTTTCATTTCTTTTGATGTGAAATAAAGCGTATCTTGCATCGGCGACATTAGCTATTAAGAAAATCTAAATCCATACTAGAATAATGATACAGACCTTGGAATACGGACTTTTAAGAAGTTTAATAAAATTATCGTTTTAAAATAAGTGCTTTTGCATCTTTGACTTAGAAAAAGGGCCTTTCGGCCCTTTCAAAAACTTTATTAATTTCACGAACTAATTTTTGCAATTCACAAACTTCATTCGAAACTGACAATCATAAAAATTCTAGTCCCTATAGCTATCCACACTTGGGCAGCTACAAATCAGGTTACGGTCACCGTACACGTCATCAATACGGTTTACCGTGGGCCAGAATTTGTTTTTAGCGACGGTGGCAACCGGGTATGCCGCTAACTGACGGTCGTAGCTGCGGTTCCATTGTGGATCACAAATATCGGCCAGGGTATGCGGTGCGTTATGCAATGGATTGTCCAGTGCATCCCACTCGCCACTTTCGACTTTGGCGATTTCTTCACGAATGCTTAGCATGGCTTCGATAAAGCGATCCAGTTCCGCTTTGGCTTCGGATTCGGTTGGCTCAATCATCAGCGTTCCGGCTACCGGGAAGCTCATGGTGGGCGCATGGAAACCGTAGTCATTCAGGCGTTTGGCCACGTCCATTTCGGTTACACCGCTGGATTCTTTCAGCGGACGTAAGTCGATAATACATTCGTGTGCGACACGATCGTTACGACCTTTGTACAACACCGGATAATGGCCAGACAGTTTTTTGGCGATGTAGTTGGCGTTTAAAATCGCCATTTCGGTGGCTTTTTTCAGGCCTTCGCCGCCCATCATTTTGATGTACATATAGCTAATCGGCAGAATAGATGCACTGCCCCACGGCGCAGATGACACCGCGCCATTACCTTTAGTACTGGTGTCCACACCCAATACATTATGATCGGGTAAAAACGGTGCCAAATGGGCTTTAACGCCAATGGGACCCACACCCGGGCCACCACCACCATGGGGAATACAAAAGGTTTTGTGTAAATTCAGGTGCGATACATCCGAGCCAATCAGACCCGGAGAGGTTAAGCCCACCTGAGCATTCATATTGGCCCCATCCAGATACACCTGACCACCGTGCTGGTGCACGATGTCGCAAATTTCACTGATGGTTTCTTCGTATACGCCGTGGGTGGACGGGTAAGTGATCATGATACAGGCCAGATTATCGGCCATTTCAGCGGCTTTGGTTTTCAGATCCGCCATATCCACGTTACCGTTTTTATCGCAGTTCACTACCACCACTTTGTAATCCACCATTTGTGCCGAGGCAGGGTTAGTACCGTGCGCCGAACTGGGGATTAAGCAGATATTACGGTGCGCATCACCACGGCTTTCGTGATATTTACGAATGGCAATCAAACCTGCATATTCGCCCTGTGCACCGGAATTTGGCTGCATGGAAATATTGTCGTAACCGGTGATATTGATCAGCCATTCACCCAGTTCGTCGATCATCGCTTTGTAACCCTGCGCCTGATTCAATGGCGCAAAAGGGTGCAACTTGCCAAACTCCGGCCATGTGACCGGGATCATCTCGGCAGTGGCGTTCAGCTTCATAGTGCACGAGCCTAATGAAATCATTGAATGGTTCAACGCCAAGTCTTTGTTTTCCAATGACTTGATATAGCGCAACATTTCGGTTTCGCTGTGATAGCTGTTGAACACTTCGTGAGTCAGAATATCAGAGGTGCGGACTAATTCAGCCGGGATAGAATCCGAACCGTCAGCCACTAACTGGTTATCCAGCTGTTCGATATCCAGCCCATGATCGGCACCTAAAATCACCCCAAACAAGGCCAGAATATCGGCGCGACTGGTGGTTTCATCCAGGCTAATACCAATTGCACCATCCAAATCACTACGCAGATTTAAACCGGCTTTTAGCGCGGCTTCAACGATAGTATTTTTACTCTCGCCCACATTCACCGTTAGGGTATCAAAGTAATGATTGTGCGCCAGGGTTAAGCCTTTGCTGGTTAGCCCTTTGGCCAGAATATCGGTTAAACGATGAATACGATTAGCAATGGTTTTTAACCCTTCAGGGCCATGATACACCGCATAAAACGAGGCCATATTGGCCAGCAATACTTGGGCGGTACAAATGTTGGAGTTGGCTTTTTCGCGGCGGATATGTTGCTCACGGGTTTGCAACGCCATACGCAGTGCAGGCTTACCACGAGTATCTTGCGAAACCCCAATAATACGGCCAGGCAGTGAACGTTTATACGCATCACGAGTGGCAAAAAACGCGGCATGTGGACCACCGTAGCCCATCGGTACACCAAAACGTTGAGCGCTACCCAACACTACGTCCGCGCCCATTTCACCGGGGGACTGAAGCAATACCAGACTCATTAAATCGGCCGCTACTGCGACAATGCCTTTTTTATCCTGAACCGCTGCGATAAGAGCGCTGATGTCCTGTACTTCACCGGTGGTGCCGGGATATTGCAACAAGGCACCGAATACATCCTGTTCTGCTACGTCAGCCGCTTGCGCTACCATGGTGTCAAAACCAAACATTTCAGCACGGGTTTGTACCACGTTAATGGTTTGCGGGTGCACATCGTCGGCAATAAAAAACAGGTTGGATTTTTTGTTTTTGGACATGCGCTTGGCTAGCGTCATGGCTTCGGCAGCAGCGGTGCCTTCATCCAGTAACGAGGCCGAAGCCAAATCCATACCGGTTAAATCCAGCGTCATTTGCTGGAAGTTTAATAACGCCTGTAAGCGGCCTTGGGCAATTTCTGGCTGATAAGGGGTATACGCGGTATACCAGCCGGGATTTTCCAGCACGTTACGCAAAATCACATTAGGGGTATGGGTATCGTAATACCCCATACCGATAAAGCTACGATTCACCACATTTTTAGCGGCAATACTTTTCAGGCTGGCCAGCGCGTCTGCTTCGGTCTGGCTGGCACCAATGGCTAACGGTTGCGGTAAACGAATGCTGGCTGGTACCGTTTGCTGGATCAAATCATCCAGCGAGGTTGCGCCAACGGCTTCCAACATTTGGCTGGTTTCAGATGCGCCCGGGCCAATATGGCGGCGTACAAAATCTTGTTGCTGTTCAAGCTGTGTCAGTGTGGTATGCGGCATAGTGAATTTCGATTTTTTGAGAGTAAAAAGAAACAGGGATAACTTGCTTAGCCAAAATCATTGGAATTGCACGGCGGCAGCAAATGAATGAGGCCCCATGAGCTTAGTTTACTAAGTGAGTGGGGCGAATCAGTGTAGCCAACAAACGTGCAGTTCCAAGGATGAAGGGTAAATAACATATCACCCCAGTATTAATGCTTATTAGTTTATTCTTCGTCGATGCTGTTTTCGTAGCCTTCAGCGTCGAGCAAGTCTTCAAATTCTTGTGGATCTTCAGCCTTGATTTTGAACAACCAACCATCACCAAAAGGATCGGCATTAACCTGTTCTGGCGAGTCTTCCAGATCTTCATTAACGGCAATAATTTCACCGCTGATCGGTGCATAGACATCAGATGCAGCTTTCACTGATTCTGCTACTGCAACATCATCACCGGCACTGACTTCGCTGCCTACTTCCGGTAATTCAACAAACACCATGTCGCCCAGTAATTCTTGCGCGTGCTCGGTAATACCCACAGTAAAAGTACCATCACCTTCTGGACGTACCCATTCATGAGTGGTGGCATAACGTAATTCGGATGGGATGTTGCTCATTATTTTTTCCTCAATATTTTTATCTGTTCAATTCACATCTAATTAATTAATCGACTTTCTTACCATTGCGGACAAAGCTGGGCTTAACCACTTTTACTGTAACCCACTTTTTGCGCATTTCAACTTCCACGGTTTCGCCCACAGAAGCAGGCACACGTGCCATTGCAATACTGTGACCCAGCGTAGGTGAAAAAGTGCCAGAGGTGATTACACCTTCAGCGCCATCGGCCATCACTTTTAGGCCAGAACGCAATACACCTTTGTCTTCCATCACCAGTCCAACCAGCTTGTCGGTACCGGCAATTTTTTGTTGTTCCAGCACACTACGGCCAACAAAATCACGATCTGCCGGTTCCCAGCTGATAGTCCAACCCATATTGGCTGCCAGCGGAGAAATGGTTTCGTCCATATCCTGACCATATAAATTCATGCCCGCTTCCAAACGCAAGGTGTCGCGTGCGCCTAATCCGCAAGGTTTAACACCGGCATCCAGTAGCTTTTGCCAGAAATCAGCGGCCTGTTCGTTAGGCACCATAATTTCATAGCCCGCTTCACCGGTATAACCTGTGGTAGCAATAAATAAGTCTTCTGCCTGTACGCCATAAAACATTTTCATACCAGCTACGGCTTCATTTTGCGCGGCAGAGAATAATGTAGCGGCTTTTTGCTTGGCGTTCGGCCCTTGCACCGCAATCATGGCAAACTCGGGGCGCTCGGTAATGGTCACATCAAAACCTTCGGCTTTGTCCAGTAACCAGTTCATGTCTTTTTCGCGGGTGGCAGAATTGACCACTAAACGGTAATTGGTAGCATCAAAGTGATAAACGATTAAATCATCGACCACACCGCCCTGCTCGTTCAGCATGCCGCTGTACAAGGCTTTGCCCTTGTCCTGCAATTTAGCCACATCGTTAGCCAACAGGTAACGCAAGTAGTCTTTCGCCTGTGTGCCTTTAACATCGACTATGGTCATGTGAGAGACATCAAACATGCCCGCATCCTGACGCACTGCGTGGTGTTCTTCTATTTGTGAACCGTAATTGATGGGCATTTCCCAGCCGTGAAAATCCACCATTTTGGCGCCAGCTTCAATATGCTTGGCGTGCAGAACCGTTTTGTTGGTCATAACCGCAACCTTGTAAAAATAAGTTGAGCTGAGTATAGAAATTGGTGGTGCAGACAACAAATTGATAATTCAAATGATTAGATAAGTATTATTTATGTATAATACAAAAATCATGAGGTTTATTAATCTTGGGTAGAAGCGCATTGTTTGCTGCCTTCTGGTTCCGGGGATCCAGAACCTGTCGAAGGGTAACGGTTAGCTGTTTAGCTCGTAGCTCGTAGCTCGTAGCTCGTAGCTCGTAGCTCGTAGCTCGTAGCTCGTAGCTCGTAGCTCGTAGCTCGTAAAAATATATTGTTGGACCGATATGAAACAACTTTCTTTAGATAATTTACGTACCTTTGTCACTGTTATTGATAGCGGCGGCTATGCCAAAGCGGGGGAAATTCTGGGCCGCACCCAACCGGCTATCAGTCTGCAAATACGGAACCTGGAAGATAAACTGGGCAAAAAGCTGTTTGATAAAATCGGTCAGCGACATCAGGTAAATATTGAAGGTCGACAGCTTTATCAGCAAGCCCGCGCCATGCTAGCTATTAACGATGATATTTTTCGCCAGTTTGAGCAATCCTCGCTACGGGGGCGTTTACGTCTGGGTATTCCCAGCGAGTTTGCCACCACCCTATTACCCGGCATTGTCGGTGAATTCAGCAAAATTTATCCTGATGTGGCATTGGAAGTCACATCGGCCTTAAGTAAGTCCTTGTTGAGTGATCAAAAACTACCGGAATTTGATTTGGTGATGGCTCTGGTCGATCCGGATAAACACAGTGATGGCGAAGTGATCCGCGATGATGATTTAGTCTGGGTGGGTAATCGCTTCCAACCTATCAGTACCGATGGCTTATCACTGGTATTGGCACCGGATGGGTGTGTGTATCGCAGCCGGGTTATTAACCGGTTAAAACAGCAAACCTTACAATGGCGTATTAGCTATACCAATGCAGATTTAACCGGTTTAACTGTGGCTATCCAGCAAGGTCTGGGCATTACTGCGCTGGCTCGCGCCAGTGTGCCAAAAGAGTTGAGCATTTTGCGAAGTGAGCACTTACCTGAACTGGGTAAAATTAAAATCTGTTTATTTAACCAAAGCCGCAATCACCCGCAAGCCACCGGCAGGCTGGCTGAGTTTATTAAGGCACGGTTGGGGTAGTCGCTGCTGATCAACGATATCAATCCGCGGCATCATTTCCGCTAAGCTGGCGATAAACGCGAACCATAAAAAAGGTGAGCCAGTGCTCACCTTTCTATCTAAACCAATCTTACCTAAACGTTATAGGTTGATGATGCAGTATCACCACCACGGCCAGTCCAGTTAGTGTGGAAGAATTCACCCCGTTCACGATCTAAACGCTCATAGGTGTGAGCACCAAAGTAATCACGCTGTGCTTGCAGTAAGTTAGCCGGTAAACGGGCATGACGATAACCGTCAAAGTAACTTAATGCCGAGGTTAATGTCGGAGTGGGTACCCCGTTCATCGCGGCGGTCGCCACGACTCGGCGCCAGCCATCTTGTGCCGCATGCATTTTTTCCACAAAATAGTCATCGACCAGTAAGTTGGTCAGTTCCGGATTGCGATCAAAGGCATCTTTGATTTTATTCAGGAAAGTCGAACGGATAATACAACCACCACGCCACATTAACGCGATGCCACCGTAGTTCAGATCCCAACCGGCTTGCTTGGCCGCTTCACGCATTAATACGTAACCTTGTGCGTAAGACACAATCTTGGACGCTAACAAGGCTTGGCGAATATCTTCGATAAAGGCTTTTTTATCGCCATCGAAAGAGGCTTTAGGACCAGACAGGATCTTGGACGCAGCAACACGCTCGTCTTTTTGAGCTGATAAACAACGGGCAAATACCGCTTCGCCAATTAAGGTTAAGGGTACGCCTTCTTCCAGTGCTGAAACGGCTGTCCATTTACCGGTGCCTTTTTGTCCGGCCGTATCGAGAATTTTTTCTACCAGCGGTTCGCCGTCTTCTTTATAAGCCAGAATGTCGCGGGTAATTTCAATCAGGTAGCTATCCAGCTCACCTTCATTCCACTCTTTAAATACTTCGTGCATCTCGTCGGCAGACAAGCCAAGCAGTTCTTTCATGATTTGATAGGCTTCACAAATCAGCTGCATATCGCCGTATTCGATACCGTTATGGACCATTTTTACAAAGTGGCCTGCACCGTCTTCACCCACCCAGTCACAACAAGGTGTACCATCTTCCACTTTGGCAGAAATACTCTGGAAAATATCTTTTACCGCGGGCCACGCAGCCACCGAACCACCGGGCATAATAGAAGGCCCAGTTAATGCGCCTTCTTCACCACCAGAAACACCGGTACCGATGTACAACAAACCTTTGCTTTCCAGGTACTTGGTACGACGGTTAGAATCAGGGAAATGAGTATTCCCGCCATCAATGATGATGTCACCTTTATCCAGATGCGGGATCAACTGCTCAATCATGTCATCAACAGCTTGGCCGGCTTTAACCATCAACATAATCTTGCGCGGTTGAGCTAACGAGTTAACCAATTCTTCAATACTAAACGCACCACGGATCGACTTGCCCTGAGCTCGGCCATTAATAAATTTTTCAACTTTTTCGGCTGAACGATTATATGCCGTAACCGTAAACCCTTTGCTTGCCATGTTCAGAATTAGGTTTTCACCCATGACTGCCAGACCAACCAGGCCGATATCCGATAGTTCTTTCATAGTATATTTTAGCTCGTAGTTAAATGTGGGCGATAATGTAGTGGTTCAGGCCGACGGACTCAAGTCAAAATAAGCCCCTGTTCCGCATTTGAAGCACTAAACCGCTAAGAGGCGGGTATTCTACTAATAATTCAGCCAATAGACCAATGGGCGCTTAGGAACTTTTGATCTTTTATATTCAACATTGCGGAGAATATAAAAGATCAAACGGATTATTGCTCTGCACCGCAAAAGCGCCAGTTACTTCGGCGCTTCTCCTTCATCGGTGACGGTTTCAGACATCGGCAATTCAGGCTTGTCTTCCTGCAAAAAGTCTTGCAAGGTTTTATTTAGTTGCTGTGCAGAGAAACTGGAGATCTGATAAATACGATTCAACCAGTACTTGCCCACTTGGTCAGCACTGAAGCGCAAGTAATGAGTATCATCCTTTTTAGCCAGTTGTAATGTATACATCTGGCCGTCAAAGGTAGTGATATTAAGTTGTAACGTGGGCTCAAATGTTTGCCAAAGTGTTTCATCATTGGGTTGGGTTTGCTCAAAATTCAACTTGGCAATCGTCGTTACGACTGAATTCAAAACACCAGGATATTTAAGCAAACGTCCCGCAGGCAAATTTAGCAAACTGAAATTGGTTTGTTCCGAATCAGTTTTAGAAATCTCCCAGCCCTTTTCACCGAGTCGCTGTACATGCTGAATGGCTTGTAATTCAGCCGGTAAAATAGGTTGTTTGAGCCATTCTGTATCAGATAACGGCAGACTTAAGGTTTGATCAATTAACCAGGTTTGGTTCTGGTCGGGAAAGCGTACATATTGTCCTGCCCCACGATCAGGGCTTGAGCCTATCAGCAATGACCAACTTTTTTGTCCAGCGCTAAGGGTTACTTTAGTCGCTAAGCTGTCCTGATTACTCAGATCTTGTAAGCCCAGACGATCAAAATATTCCGGCTTGCTGGTTTTGGGCTGAATTTTCTGTGCCGCAACCAGTCCTTTTAACAATTTAGCCAGTTTTTCTTGGTCAACCGGATAATTATTCATCTGTGCAATCAACCACTGGCCTTCGACCAATTGGGTATCAAAATCCAACCCTTGGGCTTTCTCGATATGAATATGATCCAGTTTGGCCACGTTGGCTTTTAAATCATCAAACAGGATACCTTTTTCCGGCAAGGCGCCTGCGTCATTTTTATTCATTACCAACACCCCAGCCACAAGAGCTAAAACGATGGCAAATACCAATATGCCTATTTGTTTGTTCATATTAATCCTCGGCTGGCTTTTTTACGGATTATTCGCGCCATTAATCCTAACAGCAAGACTAACAATATTGGCGCAACAGCGATATTCAATAACTTCAATAGACTGCCCAGATTCTCTATATCCATATCCAATTGATGACGCACTTCGCGTAATTCTTTACGGATATGAATTTTTTTCTGCATAAACTGATCGACAGCTTGTTGTTGCTGATCATTTAACACCAACATCCCCCCTTCAGCTTGCTGGCTTTGCAATTGAGTTAATTGTTGTTCAGTCTGTTGTAGTTCCTGCTGCAAAACTTGCTCTTTCTCGCGGAAGCGTTGCTCGGCTTTGACCGTTAATTGATCAACAACTTCAAATGGACGGGCAAAGGTACCACGACTACGCACACTAATCAGTGCGTTGCTGCCCCCAAGATTTTCCACTGCATTGGTCACAAAATCACCATTATTTGCAAATGGCGTAAACACAGTTTGCCCAAAGAAATTAGATTGGCTGCCCCAAAAACGGTCTGTGAGTAAATCCGAATCAGCTACCACAATCAAATTAAGTTGTTTGGTTTGGCTAATAAAACTGTCTACTTCCACACCATTTGGCACTTGGTCAAAGGCAGACGAAGCCTTGCCGGATACCCGCGCGGCCAAGGTATAACGCTGATTTTTGGATTTAAAGTTGTTCGCCAGTGCCTGAACATCTCTTGTCACACCATAGGTTGCACTATCGACCAGATCCGTATTATCAGAGCTATAAATAAGCGGAGTCCATTGAATTGAACTATCTTTGACTTTGCTTAACGCCCCAACCGAAGCGGCATTAATCACATCCAAACCACTAGTCACGACATCATCGGCGTCGAGCATATCGCCCTGTAACCCCAAGTATCCCATATGGCGTTCAACACCACTTTGAGTGCGAATATCCAAGCCAGAGGCAGCGTCTAACACCACCTGTGTCGGATCAAACTGCACACCCCAACTGGTTAATAATTTGGATAGTTGCGAACCACCACCGGCTCCTCCCATTGCTGCCATTGGATCCGCTTCACTGTGAGGATCCACAAACGCTAATATCTTGCCGCCTCGCATGGCGTATTGATCAATGGAGAATTGTAGTTCTTCGCTATAACCAGTGGGGTTAACCAACATTAATACATCCGTATCTTCGGGTACGACACTTGCGTCATTCCCCAGTTTTTGTACGGTATATAACTGCTGTAACTGAGTAAATATTGTCCAGGGTGGATCCATTTGACCGGTCATCGGGTTTTGGCCCCCCATCACCGGTAAATCGGTGATTACTGACACATTGACTTGCTTGGGATCACTCAACTGATAAATCAGCTTACTAATTTCATATTCAAGGAAAGATTCCTGTTGGGGATCGAAAAAGGCAATGGTTTTTTGATCATCATAAGCATTGCTTCCCGCCAAACCCAAATAGACGGCATCTCCGCCATTACCCAAGGTTGCTCCGGTTAAGCCAAACTGAGTGGCACGATCTTCGGCCTCGGAAAACGGTACCGGATCAATCTCATGCAGGATAATTTTACCATCCGATGCGCTGGCATATTCTTGTAGCAAACTCTCCACCCGGTTAGCGTAATTACGCAAGCTGGTCATGCCGTTGGACGCTTTATCAGAATAGAAAAAATACAAATGAATGGGTTCGTCAATTTCTTGCAGAATTTGCTTACTACCATCCGATAAGGAGTAAACCTGATCTTCAGTCAAATCCAATCGAACCGAGCTAAACAATAGGTTATTAATCAATACTAATGCGGTAAACACCACCACTAACAGAATGGCGGTAAAGGTATTAGAAAACTTTTTCAACATGATTACTCTGCCTTTTTCTGTTCAATGACACGCAATCCGGCATACAGCCAAACGCCAATAATAATCAGGAAATATCCCACGTCGTTCAAGGCTAAAACGCCTTTGGCCATGGCCTGAAAGTGGGTTAAAAAACTGAAAGACGCTAACGTATCGAGTAATACTGTAGGTAACCATTCTTTAAAGGCATTTAGCACCATATCGCTGCCGCTTAAAACAAAGATAAAGCACAACACCACCGCTAAAATAAATGCGACAACCTGACTTTTTGATAACGCAGACATGCATAAACCAATGGCTAAAAATGCGCCTGACATCAGCCAACTGCCAATATACGCGGCCACAATAATGCCGTTATCCGGATTGCCTAAATAGTTAACCGTTATCCATAACGGGAAGGTTAATAACAGCGATAATCCAAGCACTGCCCACGCAGCCAAAAATTTGCCTAACATGGCTTGCCAAATAGTAATGGGTAAGGTCATTAATAATTCGATGGTGCCGCTTTTACGCTCTTCGGACCAAGTCCGCATCGCCATGGCGGGCACTAAAAATAAATAAAGCCAAGGATGGAAATTGAAAAAGGGCAGTAAGTCGGCCTGACCTCTTTCATACAGTCCTCCAAAATTAAACGCAAATACCCCGCTTAAAATGAGAAAGATTGCGATAAACACATAAGCCACCGGAGTAGCAAAAAAGCTGGCAAACTCTCGACGAAAAATAATCAATGTATTGTTCATGCTGCCGCTCCTCCCGTGGTCATCTGACGAAATACATCATCCAGTCGACCTTGCTCGGTGAACAAGGTATCAACCGGCAAATTACGCTGCTGAATATGCTCTGCAATCAGCGGGAGAATGTCGGCGTCACGTTCCGGGAATAGTGTCACTTTGCCGTTGTTCTTATCGACTTCCATGGACTCCACACCGGTAATTTCAGCCAAACCGGAAATATCGGCCAATTGACTAAAATGCATGGTGACCGCCTGATAATAGCGAGACTTTTTAATCAGGTCGTCAGGGCTGGCATCAAACAACATTTTGCCTTCGGCAATAATCATGGCGCGATTACATACGGCGCTCACTTCTTCAAGAATATGGGTAGAGATAATGACAATCTTGTCAGTAGACAAATTTTGAATTAACTGACGTACTTGATGCTTTTGATTCGGATCCAGCCCGTCGGTCGGTTCATCCAGTATAAGAATATCCGGATCATGCAATATCGCTTGTGCCAACCCTACCCGGCGTTTAAAGCCTTTGGATAAGTTCTCAATAGGCCGGTCTAACATATCCTGAATTTCAACTTGGGCAACCACCTGCTTGATCCGCTGGCGTTTTTTATCACCGCTTAAGCCGCGAATATCGGCAATAAAACTCAAAAATTGCAAGGCAGTCATATCGCCGTAAGCCGGCGCGCCTTCAGGCAAATAACCAATGTGTTTCTGTATTTGATTGGCCGATTCAGGCATTGGCATATCGGCAATCCGAATTTCACCGGCGGTGGGCATTAAAAAGCCGGTTAACATTTTCATTGTGGTGGATTTTCCGGCGCCATTGGGGCCGAGAAAGCCAACAATATCACCTGCCTTAATATCGAAAGATAAGTTGTCAACGGCTTTAAAGTCACCGAATGACATGGACAAATTCTTAACGGAGATCATAAACATCCTCTAAATGATCGAAGATAAATAATACGCATTGACTTAGAGTATCAGGATATAGAGCTGTTCAGTACGTTTTCAAGTCGAAGTAGCTCACCAATATCTGATGTTGGACTGACAACG
Organism: Neptunicella sp.; assembly: GCF_048268085.1. Taxonomy (NCBI): domain Bacteria; kingdom Pseudomonadati; phylum Pseudomonadota; class Gammaproteobacteria; order Alteromonadales; family Alteromonadaceae; genus Neptunicella; species Neptunicella sp. The sequence continues at coordinate 78,984 of NZ_JBLWWF010000008.1, forward strand.
TGAAAATTTAAAAATTCCGCACTCATGAATAATCTTACGTATTTTTAACGCTGGGGATAAAAAAACGGACCAGGAGCCTAGGCTCGTTGGTCCGTAAAAATGTTCCGGGAAGAACTATGTCGAATAGGACTATATCGATAAAGTGTTGTTAAATTATGACAAGAATTCCAAGAGTTGTTGCAAGGTATGTCCTAATGGCAGAATAGCGCAATTGATTCACTCGGTTTTTTACCCATGCAACTCGATCCCATTGCTGTTATTCATAGTCCTTACAAACAAAAGTTTGCCATCCCCCGTCAACCGGGTTTAGTCCCGGAGGCAATCGGTGAAATTGAGTTTTATCCCGACTATGCCGATCCCAATATACTGCGGGGAATCGAACAATTTAGTCACTTATGGTTACTGTTTCAGTTTCATCAAACCGCTGATAAAGGTTGGTCGCCGTTGGTTCGGCCACCGCGTTTAGGTGGTAATCAAAAAATCGGCGTATTCGCTACCCGTAGCACCTTTCGCCCCAATCCTGTTGGAATGTCGGTGGTGGAACAGGTGAGTTGGCAGCATCAAAATAAGAAATTAATCCTGACCGTGCGCGGTATTGATTTGCTCGATGGCACACCGATACTGGATATTAAACCCTATATCCCTTATTCCGATGCCATTGGTGATGCGCAAGGGGGCTTTGCCGAAACTAAACCATCAAATTTAAATAACATTGACTTTAGTCCCGCTGCCACGTTGCAATTAACCAAGCATCAGGTTGAGTATCCCCAGTTAGCCGCCTTGATCAGCAACGTACTAGCTCAGGATCCGCGCCCTGCCTACAAGAAAAATAATCAACAAAAACAACATTATGCAATGAGCCTGTATCATTTTAATATTCGCTGGCAAGTCGAAAATGAGCAGACTTTAGTACTGGCCATCGAAGAATAATTCACTAGTGCTTTAGCACAGCGCATAGCGCTGATAGAATAGCCGCCAATTTTGCCGATTAACTTTATTTTTGGTACCTAAAACCATGCGCAGTAGCCAATATTTACTCTCTACCCAAAAAGAAACACCTGCCGATGCTGAAGTCATCAGTCACCAACTTATGCTCAGAGCAGGGCTTATTCGTAAACTGGCATCCGGCTTATACACTTGGTTACCGACAGGTTTGCGGGTGCTCAATAAAGTCACGCAGATTGTGCGTGAAGAAATGGATAAGGCCGGCGCCATTGAAATTTTGATGCCGGTAGTACAACCTGCCGATTTATGGCAAGAATCCGGTCGTTGGGATGAATACGGCCCTGAATTATTACGCATAAAAGATCGTCAGCAACGGGACTTTGTGTTGGGGCCAACCCATGAAGAAGTCATTACTGATTTGGTTAAAAATGAAGTCAGCAGTTACAAACAACTGCCATTGAATTTATATCAAGTCCAAACCAAATTCCGTGATGAAATTCGTCCTCGATTTGGTGTCATGCGTGGTCGTGAGTTCACCATGAAGGATGCCTATTCCTTCCATTTAAGCGAAGAATGTCTGGGTAAAACCTATCAGGATATGTTCAACGCGTATTGCAATATCTTTGAACGTATTGGGCTGGATTTCCGTCCGGTCATGGCGGATGGCGGTTCTATTGGTGGCAGTGTGTCACACGAATTTCATGTATTAGCTGACTCCGGTGAAGATGATATTGTGTTTAGTAACAGTTCTGACTTTGCCGCCAATATCGAAATGGCCGAAGCGATCTCAACGGCAACAGAAGCGGCAGCCCCCACCGCTGAGATGCAGCGGGTAGAGACACCCAACGCTAAAACCATCAATGAGCTGGTTGAGCAATTCGCGATCAGTATCGACAAAACCGTTAAAACACTGATTGTTAAAGGTAGTGAAGAATCGAAACATAAACTGATCGCATTGATTGTGCGTGGCGATCATGAATTAAATGAAATCAAGGCAGAAAAACTGCCAGATGTGGCAGCTCCTTTGACCTTTGCCAGCGACACTGAAATTCGTGAACTGGTTGGCGCTGGGCCCGGTTCATTAGGGCCGGTTAATTTGCCCATGCCCGTGATTGTTGATCGCAGTGTGGCGGTAATGAGTGATTTTGCCGCTGGTGCCAATACCGATGGTCAGCACTGGTTTAATATTAATTGGCAGCGCGACTTACCGTTGCCGCAAGTGGCTGATATTCGTAACGTACAAGCCGGTGATCCGTCACCTGATGGCAAAGGTACACTGGAGATAAAACGCGGTATTGAAGTGGGACATATTTTCCAGTTAGGTGATAAATACTCCAAAGCCATGAAGTGCGGAGTCCTAACGGAGTCGGGTAAACATCAGACCTTGACGATGGGTTGTTATGGTATTGGGGTATCCCGTATTGTGGCAGCCGCCATTGAACAGAATCACGACAAGTTCGGTATTATCTGGCCGGATGCCATCGCTCCTTTTAAAGTCGCGTTAATCCCGATGAATATGTATAAATCCCATCGTATTCAACAAGCCGCTGAAAAATTATATGCAGAGCTGACTGCTGCTGGCATAGAGGTATTTTTCGATGATCGTAAAGAGCGCCCCGGTGTTATGTTTAATGATATGGAGCTACTCGGTATTCCCCACTCAATCGTGATTGGCGAACGTAATTTGGATAATAATGAAGTGGAATACAAATCCCGTCGTAGTGGTGAAAAACAGTTACTGACTCTGGACAAGGTGACGAGTTTTCTTCAAACCTTGTAAATTTCACTCTGCTAAGTAAATAAGGGATCCCTCTAAGGCGAGCTTGTAGCTCGCCTTAGTTCGTTATAACAATATGATATAGCGAAAAAACTGTTTGTTTTTATGCCCAGCGTGTTTATCTTTAAGATCTATTGTTGTTAATTGCGTTAACAACATACATGCACACAAGCCAGACCTTTATTTGGTTGATTTTTTATGAGGTCTGAAATCATCAATAAAAACGGCAAGGAAAATCCATGCAAGTATTCGAAGATAATTCCCTATCCATTGGTAATACTCCACTGGTCAAATTAAACCGTGTGACCAGCGGCAATGTGTTTGCCAAAATTGAATCACGTAACCCAAGTGCTAGCGTTAAATGCCGTATCGGCGCGAATATGATTTGGGATGCAGAAAAGCGCGGTATCTTAGTTAAAGGCAAAGAACTGGTTGAACCGACCAGCGGTAATACCGGTATCGCATTAGCGTTTGTCGCTGCCTCCAGAGGGTATGCATTAACACTCACCATGCCGTCTACGATGAGTTTGGAACGACGCAAATTATTAAAAGCGTTGGGTGCCAATATTGTATTGACTGAAGGTCCAAAGGGCATGAACGGCGCCATTAACAAAGCTAAAGAAATCGTCGCTTCTGATCCGGACAAATATGTCCTGCTAGGTCAATTTGATAACCCGGCTAACCCGGAAATTCATGAGAAAACCACTGGCCCGGAAATCTGGAATGCCACTGACGGTAATGTGGATATTTTTGTTGCTGGCGTTGGTACTGGCGGAACCATTACCGGGGTCGCCCGATATTTGAAAAAGACACAAGGCAAAGCCGTTCAATGTGTTGCCGTAGAACCTACCGATTCTCCGGTTATTACCCAGGCTAAAGCGGGCGAAGAGCTTACACCGGGACCACACAAAATTCAGGGTATTGGTGCAGGGTTTATTCCCGGCAACCTTGATTTAGAGTTAGTCGATGCGGTTGAGCAAGTCAGTAATGACGATGCCATGGCAATGGCTCATCAATTGATGAAACAGGAAGGTATTCTAGCCGGCATTTCATCTGGTGCCGCGGTTGTTGCAGCCAAGCGTTTGGCCGAACGTCCGGAAAATGCAGGTAAGAATATAGTCGTTATTTTACCCAGTTCTGCAGAACGTTATTTGAGTAGTCCATTGTTTGCCGGACAATTCACCGAAGCGGAATTAGAGCAGTAATCAGCCTTCAGGGAAGCGGTTACCACACTGGTTAGCGCTTCCCATCCCCTCTCCCTGCCTTTACAAAATGCCCAAATCATCGCAGACTAAAGCCCCCTAATCTGGATAGGTTTTATCTCTGCTCATGGTTGAAAGAATGCGTCGTATTTTTACTCTTCTCACCACTATCGTATTACTCAGTGGTTGTTTTGATGCCATTGAACAACAAGTGACTATTGATGGTACACCCGAAGATGCCGCACTTAATTTTTTTGATGCGCTTTATAACAAACGGGATCTGGAACAAGTGCTGTATTTATCTTCGCCTCGAATGAAACGCTTAGTTAAATCCTACGCATCAATCAATAATGTGCAACGTCATCTGCTCAATTTATCTTACGATAAAGTCAAGATTGCACTAGATACCGGCAACAGTAAGTTACGTACCCAATTTTCGAAAAACTCGAAAATATCGATATTTTTTAGTGGCACTTACTTTGACGATAAAATTGAGGACTTGCGTATTGCACAAATGAAAAAGGTCGATGGTAAATGGCGGGTTGATCGGGTAGAAGAAGGCGGCTTTTTTTAGCCGCCCATTATCACTCAAACCACGACGTTATTTATTCTGTTACCACCACGCCTTCACGACGGGGATCCGCCCCACCAATTAAGGTCCCGTTTCGTATTTCAATGCCATGTAAACCGCTGTTTAAATCCGTCAACACCACCCGATGTCCCATTGCTTCAAGGGGTTGTTTAAGCTTTTCCAGTGGCGTGTTTGCTTCCAGTTCAGTATATAAGTTGCGGTTTACTACTTTAGGTAAATTAATCGCTTGCTGCACATCCATTCCCCAATCCAGTACTGCAATCAGGCTTTGTGCAACATAATCGATAATTTTACTTCCTCCGGGAGAACCAATAATGAGAATCGGTTTTTCCTGCTTATTAAATACAATGGTCGGCGACATCGAACTGCGCGGGCGTTTGCCGGGTTCAATCCGGTTAAGTAACCAGCGATCACCATTTTTAGGCCTAGTGGCAAAGTCTGTCATCTGATTATTTAATAAAAATCCCCCCACCATAACACCAGAGCCAAAGCCCATTTCAATGCTGCTGGTCATGGATAAAGCGTTACCATATTTATCCACAATAGAAAAATGACTGGTATTGGGAATTTCGTATGAATTATCCAATCCCAACGCCGAAGGAGGATAAGGTTGACCCGGTTTAGCCCGTCCCATATCTTGCAATGGATTAATTTTTTCTGCCCGGCGATGCAAATAACTTTGATTGATCAGTGCCGCAAATGGAAGGTGAGTAAAGTCGGTATCAGCCATATACATATCACGGTCGGCAAAGGCCAACCGCGATGCCTGAGTAAACAAGTGCACGGCTTGCGGACTATTAGGGGCCAAGTCCTGCATGTTTTTATCTTCTAGCATTAGCATAATTTGCAGTACCGTTAACCCACCGGAACTGGGTGGCCCCATTCCACAAATGCTAACTTGCTTATAATCACCACAGGCAGGTGGCCGCTCTAACGCTTGATAGTTTTGCAAATCACTAAGTTGCAACGCACCGGGGTTGACGGGCGATTGCTGAACGGCATCAACAATCATCTGAGCCAAAGGGCCATTATAAAAATAATCCGCGCCATTTTTAGCAATACCCAATAAGGATTCTGACAGTGATTTATTCAGTAGGATCTGTCCTGCTTTCAGTGGTTTGCCTGAGGGGTAAAAATACAAATTTGCCGGAGCCATGTTTTTCAGCCCGGGATGAATTTCCTGATTCAACAAGCTGGCCAACCGGGGTGACACACGAAAACCCCCTTCGGCTAATTGCGCGGCATCATAAAACAGGCTGCTCCAGGGCAATTTACCAAAGCGTTGATGAGCCATTTCCAACATCTTTAATACGCCCGGCACACCAACCGCACGGCCACCTTGTACCGCATCTTGCCAGCTGGCCACTTTGCCATATTTATCAGTGAACAAATACGCGTTCACTTTTCTGGGCGCCATCTCACGACCATCAAAGCTATGTAATTTACCGCTCTTTTTATCCCAGTAGAGCATAAATGCCCCACCACCAATACCTGATGATTGCGGTTCAACCAAAGTGAGTGTGGCCTGAATCGCAATAGCCGCATCAATCGCCGTTCCACCTTGTTTGAGAATTTTTTTGCCAATCCAGGCAGCATAAGGATTAGCCACACTAAGCATATAATCCTTGCCGCTCAGTGCCTGTTTGGCCTGATAGCCCGTGTTCGCTTCAGGCTCTCTGTCACTTGCCTGTATTTGCGCCACGGCATTAGCCGCTAGCAACCACATTCCCAGTAAAATTATTCGACTCATTTTGTCCTTCATCAGCCAGTCAATACCTTATTTAGTCAGTTTCAGACGTTGTTCAATTATATTTTGCCGGATCAGGACGACGTTTTTGTAAAAACGCATTAAACGCTTCTTTGGCCGCTTCGCTTTCTAGCTGTTGAATAAAAATATCCAGTTCCTCATCCATATGCGTCATGACATTGTCACCGTCTGACTTCATTAATGCCTTGGTGGAACGCATGGCTTGGCGAGGTTTACTGACCAGTTTTGCGATGACTTGATTAACATGTTCTGTCAGCGCTTGCGTATCCAGGCTCTGGTTAACCAGACCAAACTGTTCGGCTTGATTGGCATTGAAGGGTTCCCCTAACATCAACCATTCTGCGGCCTTACGGTGTCCTGCCAAACGCGGTAACAAATAGCTGGCAGCGTATTCAGGCACTAAAGCCAAATTAATAAAGGGTAAAACAAATTGGGTATTTTCTTCGCAATAGACCAAGTCACAATGCAGCAACATGGTTGTACCGATACCGACTGCGAGACCATGTACTTGCGCCACAACGGGTTTGGTGCAGTTCATTAATGCTTTCATAAAACGAACGGTTTGACCTAAAGCGGCATTTTCACTGGCCGAGGCGAAATCAGACAAGTCATTACCGGCAGTAAAACAGTCCCCTTCCCCTTTGATTAAAATAACTCGGATCTCATCATCTTGCTCAGCTTGAATGATGGCATCAGCCATTTGTTGATACATTGCAAAAGTCAGGGAGTTTTTTCGTTCTACCCGATCCATACTGATTGTTAAGCAATGTTGTTGTTGCACAATTTTGATATGTGACATGAGCGCCTCTTTGCAAATATGCTCTTGATTGACCGTTCGCTTTTGATTGACAGTTCAAGGTTCAGCGTTAATTTTAGGGTATCATACTGTATAAACTCACCTGAGTTCTATATAAGCATTTGAATTGAAATGTAATTTACATAGAAACTACAGCGCTTATCTTGAGCTCAAGTGAACGATTACATTTCTGTATTAGATGGAATTGAAGTTGAATTTACCAATTAAACCAACCCAAGTCAGTGGCCCATTATTTATTTTACTGCTCGCCAGCTGCGGTTACCTGCTAGAACCACTTTCCACTCAATGGCTTGGTTATGATCGAATATTGATTGAACAACAGCAATATTGGCGTTTATTAACCGGCAATCTATTACATACCAATCTAAATCATCTTTTACTTAATGGCGCTGGTTTAATTTTATTATGGGCATTACATGGCGAGTATTATCGCAGTATCACTTACCTAACCTTATTTAGTTTTTGTGCGGTGATCTGCACCGGCGGACTTTACCTATATGCGACAGACATGATCTGGTATGTGGGACTTTCCGGGGTGCTGCATGGTTTGTTGGTATGGGGTGCCTGTGTTGATATACAACACAAGATGAAATCCGGTTGGGTGCTGCTGTTAGCAGTATGGCTAAAAATTGGCTACGAACAAATTGTTGGCCCCAATGCTGAAGTCGCCCAGCTGATTAATGCCAATATTGCCACAGACGCCCATTTATTTGGCGCCTGTGGCGGTTTAATCTGGATTGCCGCCAGCCTTATTTATACACGTTCAAGGCAATCCCGATCTGAATAACCAACAATAGTTAACCTATTCAGATCGTCTGCGATTTATAACTCCCGCTCAAATAATTTATATATCCGCTTATATTCATCCAGCCAAGAACTGGGCTGCACAAAGCCATGAGACTCTACCGGGAATAGTGCTGTTTCAAAATTATCTTTATGTAACTCAATTAAACGTTGCACCAATCGCACGGTATCCACAAAAAATACATTACTGTCCACCATGGGCGCATTAATCAATAACGGCTTTTGCAATCCTTCAGCGAAATAAATCGGTGAGCTGCGCTCATAGGCAATAGGATCGATATCCGGGGTATTGAGGATATTAGAGGTATAGCCATGATTATAATGGGCCCAGTCAGCTACCGGACGCAACGCCGCCCCAGCCTGAAACAGATCCGGTTGGGTAAAGAGTGACATATAGGTCAAAAAGCCACCGTAAGAACCACCATAGGTACCGATACGTTGACGATCCACATGAGCATTGGCCACTAACCAGTTCACCCCATCACGTAAATCATCAACTTCCGGTTTACCCATATGCCGATAAATAGCCGTACGCCAATCACGTCCATAACCTCGAGAGGCACGATAGTCCATATCCATTACCACATAACCTTGCTGGGCTAATAAACTATGGAACATAAATTCATGAAAATAATCCGACCATCCTAAGTGGGAATTCTGTAAATACCCTGCCCCATGAGTAAACATGACTGCCTTTTTAGCGGCGCCCTGCTGAACATTTTTTGGATAATAGACTTTGGCGTAAATGGGTTGTTGAGTATGACTTGATGGCACGGGCACAACATCGGGAACCGTCCACGGAAGATCCAGAAACGCTTTACTTACGGTATGGGTTAAACGCGTCACCTTTGCACCAGCACTAGCTTGTTGCAAGTACAATTCAGGTGGCAAACTCAGTTTAGAATGGGTTAACAGCAATTGCTGTTGATCGGGACTTAACTGATATTCAGTCATCCCTTTTAAATCGGTTAACTGTTCGGTTTTTTTCGAATCTAACCCAACGCGATAAATCTCGTAAACACCAGGATGAGATTGATTGGCCTGGTAATAAATGTACTGGTCGTCTTGGGTAAGTGTCAGATTGTCCACCTCAAATTGACCACTGACTAATGCTTTGGCTTTTTGTCCTGGTACTTGAGTATACAAATTGGCATAACCGGATTTTTCCGACAAGTAGTACAAGGTCTCACTATTATTTAACCAGCCAAAACTGTTAAAACGATAATTAATCCATGCATCATCATGTAAACGATCTTGGCTAATGAGAGTTTTATTAGCCAGGTCTACCGTTGCTAACCAACGATCTTTATTGTCCCACGCTTCCAGCATGACGGCGACTTGATCGCCTTTTGCTTGCCACTGAATCGCACTTCCCTGCCAATACCAGTCTTCCAGCAAAACTATATCTCTGGGTAAACGATTAGTTTGGTAAGTTTCCCCTTTACGTTGGGCATTTTCCTGTTTAACGCTGGCTAATACATCTTCGTTATAGCCGGGCAAATGGTTATAGGACAGATGTTGAGCAGTATGATTAACCAAATCCAGTAACCATAACTGATGATTAACCGGCTTGGCATCGGCGACTCGTTGACGAGCAGGTAACGCTTTAATTCGACCGTCTTCATTGACATAACTGGGCATAATATCGCCATTATCTGTCGACTTAGGTTCTGGCTGTAACGCCAAAATCAACCATTTACCATTGGGCGATAAACTGACTTGTACGGTTTGTAATCCTTCAGGTAAGTAAAACGGCTGACTGGCAATACTGCTATTCTGCTGGGTTAACAAACGCTGATAATTAAAATTAGCTTGGCGATCCGCGCGTTTTTGTGCCACTACTTGAATCAGTTTTTGTTGTTCAGAAGCTATGTAATCAGCTGGTTTTTCAAGTGCTTGTGGTTGTTCTTTAAATTGCCAGTCAGCCAGTTTTTCAATCATGCCATTTACGGGATCAAGGGCAAAAACCTGATCACCGGATTGATAACTTAAACGACCATCGAGTAGAAAGGTCAAATTGTCAGCATCAATATTGCCTTTACTCAGTTGTCGTACCGCGCCGTTTGGCAGGGATTTAATAAATAAATTGCCCTCAAATTGCCACGCGGCCTGTTTACCATCATGACTAAGTACCCGATTTTGATAGGCGTGCTGATGTAACGTAGCCAAGGACACCAGCTCACCATTATCCTGCGCTCCTAACGGTTTGCGCCACAAATCCTCAATAGGCTGACCTTGACGTTTACGTGAGTAATACACTGCATCACTATTATCTGCCCAATAGGCTTGCTCTGGTTGACGCCCTAACCAATCTGGATCTGCCATAATTTGTTCCAGCGTAATGGCACCATCCGCAGGAGTAGTTGCGGGACTCCCTTTAACGACTTGTACAGTCGCGGCAGGTTGATATTCTACTGACGATGACGGAGATTGACTCGTGGCGGCACAAGCCATTAAAGAAGCAGTGAGTAAACTGACGAACAAGAAACGCGTTGTTTTGAGCATAATATTGTTTTGAATTAATACATCGGTGTCGCTATTTAACGTAAACTCGACGGGTTTGGCAAATTCAACCGCAAATCTATTCGCTGGTACTGTTAAAAGTTTGTGCCGCTGATAAATTAATTTCCATTTATTGGAAAGAAATTAGCCCAATCACCTATCTATTCAACGACAACGGATTTTAATGCTTTGCAATTTGGAGAATATAATGAAAAAACTTTTAATCGCGATTAGCCTGTTAGCCACCAGTACCGCTGCACTGGCGGAATGTCCTGATTTACTTAAATTTGTAAAACGTAAATTAAACTCACAAGAAACCGTCAACTTGTGTGAAAGCTATGCCGGTAAAACATTATTAATTGTTAATACGGCCAGCTATTGTGGCTTCACTCCCCAATTTGAAGGGCTCGAAGCACTATATGCAAAATATAAAGACAAGGGTTTTAGCGTGCTGGGGTTTCCTTCTCATGATTTTAACCAGGAAGATAATGATGAAGGTAAAACCGCTGAACTATGTGAATTGACTTACGGGGTTAAGTTTCCAATGTTTGAACCTATTGCAGTTCGCGGTGATGACGCCGATCCGTTATACCGGATGCTGGCTAAAAAATCAGGTACCACACCTAAATGGAATTTTTATAAATACCTGATCGATGCACAAGGCAATGTAGTTGAATCATACAGCTCAATGACCAAACCACAGGATGAAGACTTTATTGCCACGTTAGAAAAAACGTTAGCCAAACAGCAAGAAATGTAGCTCTCAGAGATTACCGCTTAAGGATCTTTACCTTAGTTTTTGTTGTCTTCAGAAAATAAAAAAGCGCCGGTCCTCGGCGCTAATATTTTGATACGACCAATATTGTGAGCTATTCAAATAAGACTTCTACCCTGATTTTTTTATACGTAAGCTGACATAGAGCAAAGGGTAACCACCAGTAAATAAAAACCTATCCTTAAAAATATTCTCATAACGTGCTCCTTGTTTTGGTACCGACAATTTGTTGATAGTTTATATCGGTAGGGCGTAAATTTTAGAATATTTAATTTTTTTTGCCAGTTTTTCACCGATAAAAAAACGAATACGATTGCAGCAAGTTCAAGCATAAAAAATTAACTATTCGAATCAATGACTAAGGCTTACAAGATGAGTTACGCCGGCAGGATGAGCCCTATATTGTAAAGATAAACAGACGCTATCAGAGGATAGTCGCTAGAGATTCGCATCCCCCAAGATAAAAAAATCCCGCCAAAAGGCGGGATAAATATACACTCAACTTGGAACACACTTTAGCTGCAATTACTAACTGCATGAATTTAGTCCACTCGCGGCGTAATAAGTTCAACTTATTTGCCTTTATTCGTAAAAAAAATGTAAAGGCTTAATAAAGCTAGCTTTTTTGCGGGTATTTAGCGGTGACATTGGCATAAAAATCACGCACTTTTTGCATTTCCACATCCAAATCATCACTCACGGGATAGCAAGGACCAAAGCCCACCACCTTGCGTTTAAAATCAAAGTAAATTAATAACAGCGGCACATTGGCCTGATTAGCAATTTGCAAGAAACCGCTTTTCCACTGTTCAACTTTACTGCGAGTGCCTTCCGGCGCCATGGCTAACATCAAATATTCCGATTGCTCAAACTTTTCGGCTAACTGTGCAACTAAACCATGGGAACGGGAACGCTCAATAGGGATGCCGCCAAACTTCTTCAATAACCCGGCAAAAGGCCAAATGAAAATACTGTGTTTACCAAAAAAGGATAATTTCAAACGCAAGGCAAATACCGACGCCATACCAATAACAAAATCCCAGTTTGAGGTGTGAGGCGCGACCGCCGCAACAAATTTTTTATGTGGCGGGTATTCCCCTTCAAAAGTCCAGCCCATGAATTGTAATACTTTACAACCAAGCCATTGGGTAAATGTGTTTCCCAAACGGGGGACAGAGGCAGGAATATCCAATAATTCTAATTTTTTTGGCATAACGTCGATAATGTTCTTTGGGAATAATTTAAATTGATGAGTGATACTGTCTCAAGCAAGCAATAATGTCGAGTTATTGTCTCAATATGTCATTTTATGACCATGCGGCCACCATGATTTTCGACTCATTATGGTGGTAGTTAGCGCCGAATTTAATGCATTACGGCTACGATTAATAACGAATTTTTCCACCTTGCCAAAAAATGGGCCGACAAGTCATATTTAATTTCAAATTGTGCTGAAAAATCACCACGTTTGTTATTATAATGCCGGGGTGTTGTTGAGCACTAAAGGCTAATAATGCACCCAATAATTCACGAATATTCTTTCCACTTATTAAATTGACCGAGGCGACCATGTTTGAAGTACTTCCACAACTCCCTGCTGATCCGATTTTGGGTTTATCTGCCGCATATAAACAAGATACAAATCCACATAAAATCGATTTGGGTGTCGGTGTCTACAAAGATGAGCAAGGTCGAACCCCTATTTTACAGGCGGTGCAAAAAGCACAACAAATACTATTAGCCAACGAAGATTCTAAAACCTATATCACTCAGCAAGGTGTGCAAGGTTATATCGACGGTATGTTGAGTTTAATTCTGGGTGCCGGCCATCCTGCTTTGCTTGAAAACCGGGTTTCTGGTGTTCAGGCTCCAGGTGGTTGTGGTGCACTGCGTATTTTGGCTGAGTTACTCACCCGTTGTGATAAAGATTTAACCGTTTGGGTCAGTGATCCTACCTGGGCTAACCATATCCCGTTAATTGGCAATGCCGGATTAACTATTAAAACTTATCCTTATTTCGATAAAGCCAATGCCTGCATCAAATTTGATCAAATGACCGATTGTTTGTCCCAAGTTAAAAAAGGCGACGTGGTGTTGTTACATGGATGCTGCCATAACCCGACTGGTGCTGATTTAACTCATGAGCAATGGCAAACCGTATTGGAAATTGCCCAGCAGACCGGCTTTGTGCCTTTTATTGATATTGCCTATCAAGGTTTTGGCGATGGTCTAGAAGAAGATGTTTACGGAGTACGTTTATTAGCTGCGAATTTACCCGAAGTGATTATTGCTGCGTCTTGCTCGAAAAACTTTGGTTTATACCGTGAGCGTGTTGGTTTGGCCGCAATGATCACGCCCAATACACAAACTCGCGATATCACTCAGTCACAAATTCAAAATGTTGCTCGGGGAATATACTCAATGCCGCCTTCATACGGTGGTGCATTGGTTGATATTATTTTAAATGATCCAGAACTTAAATCCTTATGGATGAGCGAAGTCACGGATATGCGCGTACGGATGCAATCACTGCGCGCAATGTTAGTGAATAAATTGGTTGAAAAAGGTGCCAGTAAAGATTTTAGTTTTGTTAATCAACAAAAAGGCATGTTCTCTTTCTTGTGCATCAGCCCAGAGCAAGTTGACAAGTTGATCAATGAACACAGCGTCTATCTGGTGGGCTCTAGTCGCGTCAATATCGCTGGTATCAGCAATCAGAATGTCGATGCCTTGGCCGACGCCTTAGTCGCGGTTTTATAAACCACATTTTATACATATCGATAAAATGTTAATCAGGCACCTTCGGGTGCCTTTTTTGTGCTTTTGTATCAACACAGGATATGCCAGAGTAGTACTTTGAATTTTGTTATGGGTGTCATCAGCCAATGAATAAAATTAATCATTATTTATCCATGCTGTGTTTCGCTGCCGGGATCATGTTAGGCGTCCAACTGCCTAATTGGGTCAACCAGTATGTGCAACGGGTAGATGCCCATTATCGCGAAGCTGAACTGGCCATAGCCCCTTACCAATTATTAGCCGACCAGTTGTTTGATGGATCAATGCAAGCCTTACTCGACAAGCACTTACAAAGCCATGAGCCGCTATTCAAACGTGAAGCTGAGCCTATCAGCAACCAATATCAACGGTGGCAATATCTGCAACGGTTACATCAACAATTGCAGGGAAACTTTTGGCAACAGCTACAGCAGATAACCATGCATGCCGATCAGGATATGGTTAATGAAACATTAGACAGTTATCAGGCAACAGTACCACTGAACAGATTGGCTATCATTTGTGGTTTACTGGGTGGAATTTTAGCCAGTATCGTTTATGAATTAGTTACAGGTCTGCTTATCCGGCCGTTTAAAATAATAAAGGCTCGATAACGAGCCTACAAAGATGACATTATTGATATGCTATTCCGCATCCGGTTGTTTTTCCGGTGCCGCATTGGCAAAGGCCGGTAACTCGATGCAATTCTGATAGATTCGATTAATGACCGGAAATTGTGACATATCCAAACCAACACGATGAGCGTTGTAAACTTGAGGGATTAGAAATACATCAGCCATGCTCAAATCAAAACCAAAACAATAATCTGTGGCGCTTTTCTGCAGGCGTTTTTCCATACCCTGCATACCTTTTTGCATCCAATGCCGTGCCCACTCAAACTTCCCCTGTTGTTCCAGTTGATACTGCTCACCGATATAATTCATTACCCTTAAGTTCGCTAATGGCTGAATATCACAGGCGATATCATAAGCGAGTGTACGCACTCTGGCGCGCTCCAGACTATGGGGAGGGAGTAAACTAACCCCCTGCTGATAACGTTCATCCAGATATTCAATAATCGCCAGAGACTGATTGAGAATAATGTCTTCATCGTCATCGTATAGCGTTGGAACCAGTTCGGCCGGATTAAGGCCTTGATAATTTGCACTATGTTGTTGGCCGCCATCGCGCACCAAATGTACAGGTATTACTTCATAATCCAGCTCTTTCAGGTTTAATGCAATTCGCACCCGATAAGTGGCAGACGAACGCCAATAACCATACAATTTTAATGACATAACTTCTCTCTATGCTTGTTTGACCGTTTGCTCAATAGTGCCAAAGATACACTGACCTTGATGATCCTGCATGTGAATTTTCACCTTATCACCGAAGGACATAAAAGGCGTAGTCGGCTGGCCATCGCGAATCGTTTCAATCATGCGTACTTCAGCAATACAGGAGTAGCCTACCCCACCTTCGTCTATTGCACTGCCGTGTTCGGTTCCCTGTTTATTTGATACCGTTCCCGAGCCAATAATCGCGCCTGCGCCTAAATTGCGACTCTTCGCAGCATGGGCAATAAGTTGGGCAAAATCAAAAGTCATATCTTCGCCGGCTTGCGGTTTACCGAATGGCTTATCGTTATATTCAGACAATAAAGGTAAATGCAGTTTATTTTGCTGCCAATGGTCGCTCAATTCATCCGGAGTCACCGCGACTGGCGAAAAGGCTGAGGCGGGTTTGGATTGGAAAAAACCAAAACCTTTAGCTAACTCACCGGGAATTAATCCTCTCAACGATACATCATTAACTAACATGACTAATTTGATATGTGAGCCAGCATGCTCAGCACGGGTTCCCATCGGCACATCATCAGTGATCACCGCAACTTCGGCTTCAAAGTCCACTCCCCATTCGTCACTCGGCAGTAAAATATCTTCTCTTGGACCAATAAAGTCATCGGAGCCTCCCTGATACATAAGCGGGTCGGTCCAAAAGCTCTCGGGAATTTCCGCCCCACGAGCTTTACGCACTAATTCAACATGGTTGACATAAGCACTACCATCGGCCCATTGAAAAGCTCTGGGTAACGGTGACTCGCATTGAGCTTGCTCAAAAGTAAAACTGTGTGGGTGGTTGCCGCTATTAAGTTGATCGTATACTGCCGTCAATTGTGGCGCGATTAATTGCCAGTTATCCAAGGCGGCTTGTAACGTTGATGCAATCTCGGGCACCAATACGGCTTGACTTAAATCTCTACTGACGACAATCAATTGTCCGTCGCGTGAACCATTTCTTAACGTTGCTAATTTCATAACTTACTTGCTTTTCCAACTGTTAATATATTCAGAATCTTCCACTTCAGTCGCGGCTGCGCCAATTTCCAGCGCGTCACGGGTATCCAGCATCACCGCCACTTCATCGGTAAAGGTTTTTTTATGCTGTAATCCAGCCTCAAAAGCTTTGGGGTGAGGGCCATGAGTAAATCCGGCAGGATGAAAGCTCACCATACCCGCATCAATATTATCGCGGCTGAAGAAGTCACCGGCATGGTAAAATAGGACTTCATCATAATCATCATTGCTATGATAAAAAGGAACTCTCAGGGCACCCGGATCACTCTCAATTGGACGAGGTACAAAAGTACACACCACAAAACGATTGGCCACAAAGGTAGTGTGCGCAGAAGGAGGCAGATGATACCGATGGCTCATCAGCGGACGAATATCTCGCCAGTTAATCCTAACGACACATAAATCCCCATGCCAACCAATGGCGTCCAACGGATTATAAGGGAAAGTAATAGTTGAAACCTGATTATGCCGTTTAACCTTAACCTGCCATTGATTTTCATCTTGCTGGTCGAGAAATGCCTGATCGATAACCGGGGTGTCCAACATTGCCGCATCAAATACCGCATGAGGGCCCACAATGCCTTTTTCTGGTAATTGGTAGCTATCATTGGTTGCCTCAATCATCAGAATAGTCATTGGCTCAGACGGCTCTAAACGCCATAACGTGGAACGGGGTAATACAATATAATCGCCATCCCGCACCGATAAGTGACCGTAATCACAATATAATTCCCCCTGACCACAATGGATAAATAACAACTCATCACCATCGGCATTACGCACCAATTCGGTCATATTCTGACGGCAATGCCACAGCCGATAACGGCAATGAGCATTATGTAATATTTCCGCAGCATCCCAAGGAGACTCGGCATTATTTTCATTAAGCTTATTTAAATCGAATAACCGTGGCCGCAACGGGCCTTGCCAGTCGCTCCAACCAGTGGGGGCATGGCGATGATGGAAATGAGTTGCAGGGCCAAAAAAGCCACTGCGTCCCACTTCACGTTCATAAATTCCCTGTTCGGGAAAATCCGCATGAGCCTGGCGGGAAATGGTGCCCTGCTGACGGGGAAAATGGATCCATTTACGCATTTTCTATTACGCCACGACGAATTTGATCTTCTTCAATAGATTCAAATAACGCTTTGAAGTTTCCTTCGCCAAAACCTTCATTGCCTTTACGTTGAATAATTTCGAAGAATACCGGGCCAATCACCGTATCGGTAAATATTTGCAATAGTATACCGTCTTTCATGGGTGCACCGTCGATCAGGATATTCAGTTCATGCAGCAGCGCTAAGTCTTCACCATGTCCTTCAACCCGCTCGTTAACTTTTTCATAATAAGTATCAGGGGTCTGCATAAATTTAAGTCCGCGCGACTTGAGATTTCTAACTGTAGCGTAAATATCGTCTGTCGCCAGTGCAATATGCTGGATCCCTTCGCCATTGTATTCGCGAATAAACTCTTCTATCTGTGATTTATCATCTGAAGATTCATTGATTGGAATACGAATTTTACCGCAAGGTCCGGTCATCGCTTTACTGACTAAACCGGTTAATTTACCTTCAATATCGAAGTAACGAATTTCACGGAAATTAGCAATTTTTTCATAGAAAGTCGCCCATACAGACATGTTGCCACGTTTAACATTATGAGTTAGGTGATCCAACTCGATTAATCCCGCATCGGCTTGCTGTAATGAAGCTTTCCAATCCGGATAAAACTTGAAATCCACTTCATAAATGGATTCATCACCATAGCGGTCAACAAAATATAACGTGCTTTCACCAATGCCGTAAACGGCTGGAATGTTTAGCTCCATTGCGCCCAAATTTCCAACAAACTGTTTGGCTCCATTTTCAATCGCGTGAGCCAACGCTTTATTGGCATCTTTCACTCGCCAGGCCATACCACAAACACTAGGCCCGTGTTTGCGAGAGAACGCTTCTGCCTGTGAGGATGGTTCGGCATTTACAATAAAATTAATATCACCTTGTTTAAATAACCACACTCGCTTGGAACGATGCTGCGCTACTTCGGCAAAGCCCAGTGATAAAAATAAATCTTTTAATGCTTTAATACCTGCGTCATCAGCCGCAGTGTATTCAACAAATTCAAAGCCATCACAACCAATAGGGTTAAATGCATTGTCAGTCATAGGAATTCTCTTTTTATTTAATAGCGATTTGATATAGCCAATAGACCGCAAATAAAGGCTAAAGAGAAGATCACCACAACTGACGTTTTTTTGGACACACTAGCGATTTATGTAATGGAATAATTACAATCAGCTAATAAATAAAAAATGCCGCACAAATAACTCTGTGCGGCATATATAAATGGAATGTTTACGTTACAACAATGTAACTATAATTTGACAGACTTTTTATTAATCCCGTAATCGCGCAATTTATTGGCAATCGCAGTATGACTTAAGCCCAGCTTACGGGCTAACTGACGAGTACTAGGGTGAGCTGGATATAAGCGTCTTAGCAGATCTTTTTCAAAGTTTTTAACCGCATCATCCAAACTGCCTTCAAACTCTTCTGCAAAATAGCTCATATTTGAAGTGGCACCTGGTAATTGAATATTGTCTTTGGTTAATTCACTGCCTTCCATTAATGAAACCGCACGGTACATGGCATTTTCCAATTGGCGCACATTACCCGGCCACGGATAAGACTGTAAATACTCCACACAACTACGATTCAATTTAGGCGCACGGCACCCCACTTTACTGCTGTGCTGTTTAACAAAACGCTCTGCTAACGGCACGATGTCTTGCTTGCGTTCACGTAATGGCGGAATAGTCATACTCATGACATTTAAACGATAAAATAAATCCTCGCGAAACAGACCGTCTTGCACCATTTTGTTTAGATCTTTATGAGTAGTGCAAATAATCCGCACATCTACTGAAACCTCTTTGGCGTCACCGACCCGTCGGAAAGAACCGTCGTGCAAGACGCGTAACAACTTGGCTTGTAGCTGTGCAGACATATCGCCTACTTCATCCAGAAATAATGTGCCACCTTGGGCTTGTTCAAATAGTCCCGTTTTACTCTCGCTTTGACCAAATGCCCCGGGGCCATAACCAAATAGTTCAGTTTCAGCAACGTTATCCGGCAACGATGCACAATTAAGCGCTAAAAAGGCTTGTTCGGCACGTCGGCTAGCCAAATGACATGAGCGTGCCAACAGTTCTTTACCGGTTCCCGTTTCCCCTATAATAAGAATTGGCGCATCCAGTTCAGCCATCTTGCGAGCCTCGCGAATGATTTTTTTCATCGACTGACTGTTAGCCTGGATCCGGCTAAAACTTTCACCATCAGTTTGGTTAAACGCATTAATTTGTTGTCCCAAACGATATTCCGATTTCAATACCAATACCGCACCCGCCAAAATATTACCGCCTTCTACATCGGCCACCATCACCGGCATAATGTCAGCAATATAATCTTGTTCAATAAACTGCACTTTATGGGTTTGTGCCTGAATATCGTTTTGATCCATCCAACGATTAAAGTTGAAGCCTTTAACTAACTCGTTTATCTCCTGACCTTTAATTTGTTCGGCACTGGTTTCCAAACCACTAATGACTGCCTCGTTAACCAGAACTACACGGCCTTTAGGATCGATAGAAAAAACCGGATCAGGTAAGGTTTGTAACAAAGTAGCTAATTGGTGCTTCTCTCGTTCATTGGGCATGTAAGGCGTGGTTTTTACGTCGGAAATACCGTCAATACGACGAATTTCTGGCATCAAGTGCTGAAACTCGGCAAATTCGATATTAGGGAAATACAAATAAATTTTGCCCACTTTATCTATTTCAATGCCCTTAAGGTCGATCTCATGTCGCACTAAAATATCCAAAATATCCTGAGCAATACCTAAACGATCCTGACAGGTAATTTCCAAACGCATTATGTGAACCTAATAGAAGATAAGTGTAAAGATTTTATTACGAAAGGCGATTAAATATCAACTATGAGAATAGAAAACTTCGTTGCGAAGTATTTCATTATGGCCTGTTTAGCACCCACATATAATAAATGTGAATGATAAACAGAGCCGTAACTAAATAGTCATTTTAACCAACATTACTGCTGTAGTTCATCGGTTTTAGCAGCACAGATAAAATCATTTTTATGCAAACCATTGATTTTATGTGTCCACCAGGTAACGGTGACTTTACCCCATTCCAGTAATATTGACGGATGATGGAACTCAGCTTCGGCTAACTCGCCAACTTTATTGGCAAATGCCATCGCTAATTTGAAGTTTTTAAAGGTGAACTCTCGTTCCAGTTGCATAATGCCATCGCGGGCAACAGGCACCCAATCCGGAATAATTTTCATTAATTCGGCTAATTCCTGATCTGTTACTTTAGGCGCATCCGCTTGGCAAGCTTCACACTTCTGGTTACTTAATTCTGACATACGTTTTTAATCTCCTGTTAACTGGCCATTTTATCTTTAGGCGGAAACTTGGCTGGATGTAAACCCAAGGATTTGGCTTGCTCAACCAACTCCATAATATCCAGCTCAGCAATATCGTGTAATTGATGCAGTCCATCAATACTGTAATAGATTGGCTGCATAATATCGATTCGATATGGCGTTCTGAGCGCATCTAACACATTCATTGGCATTCTTTCAGGTTTGTCACTGTCCAATGCATATAAGGTTTCACCGGGGGAGGATAAAATCCCACCGCCATAAATGCGCTGACCTTGAGGGGTATTTAACAAACCAAATTCGACCGTAAACCAATATAATCTAGCTAAATAGGCACGATCTTGCTTACTCGCCTGATACCCCAATTTACCGTAAGTATGCGTGAAATGAGCAAAATCAGGGTTAGTCAGCAATGGGCAATGCCCAAAAATTTCATGAAATACGTCCGGCTCACGCAAATAATCAAATTCTTCCCGACTACGAATAAAGGTGGCAACCGGAAATTCTTTATTAGCCAGCATTCGAAAAAACTGGTCAAAGTCAATCAGTGCCGGTACTTGGCTAATTTTCCAACCAGTATGTTCCTGTAATACGGCGTTAACTTCATGTAATTGCGGAATACGATGTCGTGGCAAGGCTAATTTTTCAAGTCCATGCAAATATTCATTACAAGCACGTCCCTCAAGCAATGAAAGCTGGCGTTCTAGCAGTTCTTGCCATATTAAATTTTCTTCATCGTTCCAGTGCACGATCCCATCTTGATCTGGTTGCCTGGAAACATAGTGTGACTCTTTACTCATTACTAACTTACCCTTTTCTCATCAAATCCACGAGAATGCTGAAAGGTTCAATTTACAATGAGTCTACTGTTTTGCTGAGGGAGGAGAAACGGTGGATGGCAATTCAAAGCAACGCCATGTCGTAACATTTAATTTACAATAATCACTATAAACACCATTCAATGCCGCATGACAACATAAAAAATAAGTTATTTGTAAACATTATATTCCATCAGATGTAAAAAAATGGCTTGAGCAACCCATGCATCAAACCATTTTTAGTCCTCCACGCTAATGGAATGCAATTACAACTTGCTAATTTCCCTATTGAGTTGGAACTCGGTACTGGTCACGTAATGCTCCATATTACGCAATTTTTGTTCAATCTGAGTATAGTGCTGCTTAAGGTCCTGACAGGCCTGCTTAGCCGTTTCACCTGATTGCCACACTTTGGTTTTAACCTCAACACTGCCGGTTTCAGCCGAGTCGTTATACCATCCCTTGCCTTTTTGTTTAAATGCGTGACTTGCTTGCTGAAACGCATTTGGTTTTTTGTCTAAAATAAACCAGGCGGCAATATAAGCAACAACGAAAAAAGGTCCACTACCCAGTAGTGCTGCAGTGATCACCAAAATCCTGACTAACCACACTTCCATCCCAAAGTAAGTTGCCACCCCAGCACAAACACCTGCGATCTTTCCTTTAGCCGGATCACGATACAGTTCACGTTTTGTACTCATAATTTACTCCTCCACTCAGGAGAATCAGCATCCAAGATAGCTTCAAGCGTATTAATTCGATCTGACATCTGCTCTGCTTTGGCAGCTAATTCCTTAATGGTTTCGTACTCATCAGCGGTTAATCCTTGACTTACCTGACGCTTACTCCGGTAATGCAAGATTAACCAGATTGGCGCGACAAAAATCATAAAGATAATAATCGGTGCCATTAGTAGGTCAAAATCTATCACGGTCGACTCCTTCTACTTGCCGTTAGTTATTTTTTAGTGGTTTTAGCCGCTGGTTTTGCTTTGCTGGCAAGTTTGCTTTTTAATGCAGCTAACTCATCATCCACTTTATTAGAGGACTCTAAATCCTTAAATTCGTCTTGCAAAGTCCGTTTACCTAAATCATAGGCATCGACCTGTGATTCCAAGTCATCTATACGATTCTCATATCGTTCAAAACGAAACATGGCGTCATCAACTTTTGAGCTGTCCAGTTTACGCTTCACTTCCAAGCGTGAGCTAGCCGTCTTCTGACGCATAATGATAGATTTCTGACGATTTTTAGCATCCGCCAGCTTTTCCTGAAGCTGCAATACTTCACTTTGCAACTTGGTAATCTGCTCTTCTACCAACATCAACTCATCACGCAATGCTGATGCATTGTCCGCTGACTTTTTCTTCTCGACTAATGCCGCTCTGGCCAAGTCTTCACGATCTTTGCTAATGGCCAGTTCTGCTTTAGCCTGCCAATCCGCTTCACTTTCTTCAAGTTTACTTACTTGACGAGCAATATCCTTTTTATTTGCGATAGTTTTAGCTGACACAGAGCGCACTTCAACCAGCGTATCTTCCATCTCCTGGATGATTAAACGCACCATTTTTTCCGGATCTTCTGCTTTATCCAATAATGAATTAATATTTGAGTTCACAATATCGGTGAAACGCGAAAAAATACCCATTGTATTTACCTCATGTTGTTACAGTGTTTGATTCAATTTTGGTTAAATTGAGTTAATTAAACCTATGTTGAGAATATATTTACTTATTCAATTAACAGGCCAACAATGAAGACAAACTAACTTATTGATTTTTATCGAATATTAATTTACTACCTTTTTCATATCACATACAATATTATTTAGTTAAACCAACTTTTAGCCGTTTAGACCACTTTTTAAGGATTCAATCCAACTGACATGAGTCGCTTTCGTAAACAAGATAATCTACTCGGGCAATCCAACAGCTTTCTTGAAGTGCTGGAACAGGTTTCCCAAGTCGCTCAGTTAAACAAGCCCGTGATGATTATTGGTGAACGGGGTACCGGCAAAGAATTAATTGCGGCACGGTTACATTATTTGTCCAAACGCTGGGATCAAACCTATCTCACTTTAAATTGCGCAGCATTGAATGAAAATTTACTGGAAAGTGAATTATTCGGCTATGAAGCAGGTGCCTTTACTGGTGCTGCTAAACGACGTGAAGGTCGTTTCGAAATTGCCCATCAAGGTACCTTGTTTTTGGATGAATTAGCTAATACCTCCGGATTGGTGCAGGAAAAACTACTACGGGTAGTGGAATATGGTGAATTTGAACGTGTGGGTGGTGCCAGAACCGTCAAAACCGATGTCCGGCTGATTGCAGCGACGAATGAGGATTTACCTTCGCTCGCTGCCCAAGGCGAATTTAGAGCCGATTTACTCGACCGCTTAGCGTTTGATGTAATTACCTTACCGCCACTTCGGCATCGCCAAGAAGACATCATGTTATTAGCCGAACATTTTGCGATTAATATGGCTCGAGAATTAGAGATGGAGCTATTCAGTGGTTTTACCGATAAGGCCCGTCGTACGTTGCTTGAATATGAATGGCCAGGCAATATTCGTGAATTGAAAAACGTAGTGGAGCGAGCCGTATATCGGTGTAATAACCCACATTTGCCCGTCCATGAAATTATCCTTGATCCTTTCGAGTCCAGTTTCCGCCCTGCCGGACGAATAAAAACCCAAGACAGAATTCAGCACACGGCTCCTTCACCGGCATCGTCTTCATCAGGTACCAAACCCGTTGAAGCGGTCAAGCAACCTCAACCAACACCACAAGCAGTAGAACGGGTATTTCCGCTAGACCTTAAACAGGTAGCGCAAGACTTCGAAGTAGACCTGATTAAGCAAGCCCTGGCCGATAGTCAATTTAATCAAAAGAAAACTGCCGAAAAACTGTGTTTGACCTATCATCAGCTCAGAGGATATTTAAAAAAATACAATCTGCTGGAAAGTGCCGGTGATGAACAAGAATAAGTTGACGTTAAAATGAAACCGACAATTTATGCACTATTAGTTTTGATAATGACATTGTGCGGTTGTACCAAAAACGATTTACCGGGCAGGCATTTAAAAGGACTAATATATTGTTCTGAAGGTAGCCCGGGCAGTTTTAACCCTCAACTCGATACTTCAGGTACTACCGCCGATGCCAGTGCCCATCAAATTTATGATCGTTTAATTGAATTTGACTCTGCCAGCAATACGCTCGTGCCGGGATTAGCCAGCAGCTGGCTAGTCAGTTCAGATGGACTTACTTACACGTTTCAGTTACGCAAAAAAGTTAGTTTTCACCACACTGCCTATTTCACCCCAACTCGTTATTTTAATGCCGATGATGTGTTGTTTAGTATCGATCGATGGCGTTTGGACGATCATCCTTATCATAATGTCTCTGGTGGTACTTATCCTTATTTTGTCAGTCTTGGATTAGCCTCACTTATCGATAAAGTAGAACGGATCAACGGTTATCGAGTGGAAATTACCTTAACCCGTCCCGACAGTTCATTTCTGGCTAATCTGGCGACTGATTTTGCCGTCATCCTGTCAGAGGAATACGCCCAACAGTTGCTGGATAAAGGTGTTCCAGAACAGATTGATAACTTCCCGATTGGTACTGGGCCTTTTGTTTTCGAGCGATATCGTAAGGGCCGTTATATTCGCTATCAGCGCAATGATGAATATTGGCATCACCCGGTAGCCATTAATAAATTGATTTTTGATATTACCCCGTCCAGTTCAAC
The DNA here is from genome assembly GCF_048268085.1 of Neptunicella sp. Taxonomy (NCBI): domain Bacteria; kingdom Pseudomonadati; phylum Pseudomonadota; class Gammaproteobacteria; order Alteromonadales; family Alteromonadaceae; genus Neptunicella; species Neptunicella sp. The sequence goes on from NZ_JBLWWF010000008.1 coordinate 104,334, forward strand.
TCGACTCGCTAAACTATTGACCGGTGAATGTGATGCCATTGCATTTCCGTCCTATAGCGATTTAAGCGTGATCGAAAATAGACCCAGTTTGCAAGCTGATGAAAAGCCCGGGTTAAATGTCGGCTTTTGGGCATTCAACACTCAAAAGCCTCCCTTTAATAACCCTAAAGTACGCAAAGCACTGGCAATGGCGATTGATAAAGATACCTTAATCAATGCGGTTTACTACGATAGCGCAGTACGCGCCAGAGGCATCCTCCCCCCAACGTCCTGGGCATACCAAAGCAACGTACGTGATACCAGTTATAATCCGGTAATGGCACGTGAGTTACTGGATGAAGCGGGTATCGAGCCTGGTTTTACTATGGATGTATGGGCCATGCCCATCGAACGCGCCTATAACCCTAATGCCAGAAAAATGGCCGAATTAATCAAAGGTTACCTTCAACAAGTGGGGGTTAAGGTCAATGTGGTGAGTTATGAATGGGCGACGTTTCGCAGCAAGCTAAGGGAAGGACTACATGATTCTGTGCTGATTGGTTGGAATGCCGACAACGGGGATCCGGATAATTTTTATCGTCCATTATTTAGCTGTGCTGCCATTGCCTCGGGTACCAATCGTTCAAACTGGTGTAATAAGAAATATGACAATTTGATCAATCAGGCCTTACTTTATACCGAACCTGAAGTGCGCCGTTTGTTTTATCAACTCGCTAATGCCATTCTTGTCGAAGAAATGCCACTGGTTCCCATTGCTCATGCTTACCGTTACCAGGCTTATCAAAGTAATTTACGTCATTTTGATATTAATCCATTTGGTGGTATCCGTTTAGGGGGAGTCGAGAAGAGCCAATGATTTCCTATTTACTGCGCCGACTGAACCTGTTTGTTATTACCATGCTGGTAGTGACATTAGCCTCCTTTGCACTCATATATCTGTTTCCGGGCGATCCGCTCGTTAATCTAACTGGTGTCGTGGCCAGCACACCGGAACAACACAGCAAACTGGTACATATGCATGGATTTGATGGCAATGTTATTCAGCAATATGGTATTTATTTGAAACACCTCCTCGTAGGAGAATGGGGCGTGAGCGCCAGTTCAGGCAATCCCATTATGAGTGAGATACTGCTAGTTTTACCGGCCAGTCTGGAGTTAAGTGTCTACGCGATGGTTGTTGCAATGTTAATTGGCATCCCGTTGGGTTTTTGGGCTGGATTGCGTCATCGTCGTCGAGTCGATATCAGTATTTTATCAGCCAGTGTACTGGGTTATTCGGTACCGGTTTTTTGGTTGGCATTATTGCTTATTTTGTTTTTTTCCTTGCAACTGGGTTGGTTCCCAATGTCCGGTCGGCTGAGTTTGCTGTTTGATATTCCCCATTACAGTGGGTTTATTCTGATTGATATTTTACATTCGGATATGCCGAATAAATATGATGCACTGAATAATGCGCTACGCCACATGATCTTACCCACCTTATCCATCGCCTTTGTCACTAGTACTATCGTCATCCGTATTACACGACGCTCGGTGGCCGATGTGATGCAAAGTGACTACATCAAAGCCGCAATTGCACGGGGCTTGTCCAAGCCACAAGTTATCTGGCGACACGGTGTACGCAACAGCTTATTGCCGATACTTCCCCAATTGGTGCTGCAATTTACCGCACTGTTAACCAATGCGATGATAGTAGAAGTGATTTTTTCTTGGCCTGGAATCGGTAACTGGCTGATGCAAGCTATTTATGTACAGGATTTTCCGGCCATTCGAGGCGGCGTACTGGCAGTATCCACCGTGGTAATTATTTTTACGCTGTGTATGGACATTATATTGCGCATCACCAATCCGCTAAAAAACAGGGATATACATGGGACAATCTAAACTCTATCTGGAAGATCATTTCCCATCCCCTATTCGGCACACGTGGATTGAATTTAGACGAAACCATGTGTCGATGCTGGGTTTATGGTTATTAATCATGTTTATTATCGTGATTATCTTTGCTCCGGGTATCTCTCCTTTTAGCCCCACCGAACAAAATACCGATGTAATTTTATTGCCTCCAGCATGGGATAGTAGCGGCACTATTGTGCACTTATTCGGTACCGACAGCTTAGGACGGGATGTGTTATCACGGGTTATTCATGGCAGCAGGCTGACTTTTGGAATTAGTATTCTGTTGGTACTGATTGCCATGTTAATCGGGTTTAGTTTAGGGGCTTTTGCCGGGATGGGACACGGGATCCGCGCCAGTGTCTTGAATCATTTACTGGATGCGGTGATGGTTATTCCTACCTTGATTATCGCTATCATCATCGTGGCTATTCTGGGTACCGGATTGGCCAATTGTATGTGGGCAATAACCTTGGCACTGATCCCCAAATTTATTCACCTAACTCGAGATTTGGTGCGTACAGAGAGTCATATGGAATATGTTACCGCAGCTCGTTTAGACGGCGCCAGTAATACCCGCATCCTGTTTGACTCAATCCTGCCCAATATGATCGAACCCTTGGTGGTGAATGGTACCTTTTCCTTATCACTGGCAATACTTGATATTAGTGCGCTGGGTTTCTTAAACTTGGGGGCACAAGCTCCGTCTTCAGAGCTAGGGGCAATGTTATCTGATGGATTAGAGTTAGCCTATATTGCACCATGGAATATAGCCTTACCCGGTGGCGCCATCTTATTAATGCTTATCTCGGTTAATTTAGTTGGAGATGGCCTAAGAACCGCATTAAGAAACAGGTTGCAGCAATAATGCTATTACTCGACATTAAAAACTTAACCTTAGAAATTGATACCACTAATGGCTGGGTAAAGGCACTGGATAAAGTCAATATTAGCCTTAAACGAGGTCAAATTAGTGCATTAGTCGGCGAGTCCGGTTCCGGTAAAAGCCTGATTGTACGCACAATAGTTGGCGCGGTGCCGGATAGATGGCGTATCACTGCCGACCGAATGACCTGGAAAGGCCGGGATTTATTGTCCATGTCAGAGCGGGAACGACGCCAAATTACCCGTGAAGAGATGTCGGTTATTTTCCAAAAAGCGGCCAATGCCTTTGATCCCACGGCCACTTTAGGTGAGCAAATCTTGGAAAACGTGCCTGATCACCTACTCGAAAAAAGTAGCTTTTGGCAACGCAAACAGCAACGCGAAGAAATAGTGATCAAACATCTGCATAAAGTCGGTATTAAAGACCATCAACAATGCATGCGGGCTTATCCCCATCAGGTTGCTGATGATGTCTGCCAAAAAGTCATGCTGGTCAGTGCGTTGGTTAATAAGCCGGAATTATTAATTGCTGACGATCCCACTATGGGAATGGAGCTGATCAACAAAGTCCAAATATTAAAACTGCTTACCAAGTTGAATCAGATTCAAAACTTGACCATATTTTTTGTTGCTCATGATCTGCTGGCAATTGGCAATATTGCGACTGATATGACCGTACTTTATTGTGGTCAAACTGTGGAAAGCGGCAGTATGGAACAGTTACGGACTAAGCCTTTACATCCCTATACACAAGCATTACTGCACAGTGCACCAAGCTTTCGTAAAGATTTACCTCCCAAAGCGCCGTTGTCTTCGTTACCGGGTACGATTCCGACACTGCAACATTTACCCATTGGTTGTCGGTTAGGGCCACGCTGTCCCAGAGCGCAAAAAGAATGCGTTAAGGTCCCTTTACCCAAACGGATCCATGATCATAGCTATAGCTGTCATTTTCCCCTTAACAGGAATCCAAAATGAGTGTTTTACTGTCAGTTCAAAATCTGACATTCACCAAAACCACCAAAACGGGTTTATTTAATCAACCTAAAGTATTTCATTTATCACCGTTGGACTTCGAGCTACAAGCCGGTGAAACCATGGCAATAATTGGTGACAACGGCTCAGGCAAATCTACCGTTGCCAAACTGTTAGTAGGAGCTGAAACCCCCGATAGCGGCAGCATTATCCTTAACGGTGAAACCATGCAGCCTGGCAATATTAAGCAACGCTGTTTAAAAATACGGATGATTTTTCAGCATAGCCAAAGTTCGTTAAATCCCGGCTTAACCTTGGGCGCACTGCTGGATGAACCGCTGAAACTGAATACCAAGCTAATAGCAAACGATCGGCGTCGCAAGATTGAAAGTACGTTAATCCAAGTGGGTCTGATGGCCGATCACGCGCACTTCTATCCACATATGTTATCAGAGGGCCAGAAGCAGCGAGCCGCACTAGCAAGAGCGTTAATTCTTAACCCTGAAGTCATCGTTGCTGATGAGCCATTTGCAGCGCTTGACCCTTCTGTGCGCTCTCAAACGGTAAACTTGTTAGTCAAGCTGCAACAAGACTTGGGTGTCGGCTTTATTTTTATTTCTCACAACCTGGGCATCGTTCGTCATATCAGTGATCGCGTATTAGTCATGCAGAAAGGACAAGTGATCGAAGCCGGTAAAACCGACGTTATTTTTAACTGGCCGAAAACCGATTACACCAAAAAACTGGTCGATGCTTATCAATCACTGAATAGAAAATAGTCAACATTCCCGTCGGTTTTATAACGTCCCTGATTGAGCTGATAACCGAAATAAAAAAAGCGCCATACGGCGCTTTTTTGAATTTAATCAGATAGAAATAAAGTTATATTTTGCTAAACACTTCTATATCAGCTTGTGCCTTGAGGGCTTCAACAAAACTTCCCATGGCTTGCTGTGATTTCATCGACTGCAATCGTTGTTTTAGTCCAGCCAACTGAGTGTCATCTGCCGCTTCGGCGCTATTAATTTGCGTCACTTCAACTAGTGCTGCATCACCACCACTAATCTCAACTACAGCCCGATTACTTTTATCTGCAGTAGAAAGTTTAAAGGCTTCGTTACTAATTGCAGGTGCAACCGGTGAACCATATCGAGGCATGGCTTTCTGTTCTTTCCATTCAACCGATTTTTCTGCCAACTTAGCACTAATGTCTTGTCCATCATTCAATTCTGCTAGTAATGATTGAGCCCAATCTACCGCTGCCTGTTGCATCTTATCAGCAGTTAAGGTTTCAGTGATTTGTGTTTTGACTTCATCAATACTGCGCGTTCTTACCGCTTCATGTTCATGCATACGGTAAACGACTAAATGATTATTACCCACTTCTTTAACCTCACTGTTTACTCCTTGGTAAACAATTTCATCGGTAAAGACATCATTTAAAATAGCCGGTTGGTTAAACAACTCAGGGGCATCGTTACGGGTAAATAAGGCCGTTGTTTGTACTTTTTTACCTGCAATTTCAGCAACTTCATCTAAATTGTCCGGAACTTCAAACGCAACTTCAGCCATTCGCTGATGAAGGGAGTAAAGCTTATTTATCGCTTTATCCTGTTTCACACTGGCAATAACTTGTTCACGAGCATCGGCCAACGGTGTAACTTGCTCCAATTTGCTATCCAATAACTTAATAATATGGAAACCGAAACTACTTTTTACTACCCCAGACACTTGACCTGCATCTGTCATCGCAAAAGCCGCCTCTTCAAAGGCTGGATCCATATCACCTTTACTAAACCAATCGAGTTCGCCGCCATTTTCGGCACTGGATATATCGGCAGAATATTGTGCCGCCAAATCAGAAAAGTCGTCACCCGCCTTTACTTTCGCCAATACTTCCTCGGCGGTTTTCTTAGCAGCGTCTTCGTCATCACCAAATTCAATTAAAATATGAGCCACTTTACGCTGTCCTTCCGTGCGGAAGGAATCAAGATTATCTTGATAGTACTGGTTGATTTCATCGTCACTTACATCAATGCCTGCTAATAAGTCATCGATATTCAGTTCCACATAATCTAATGAAATCTTTTCTTGTGTATCAAATTGACTAATATGCCCTTGATAGTATTCGTTGATTTCTTCGTCAGATACCGATACCTGATCAGCAAAATCACTGCCCGGCACTTGAATATAACGAATATCGCGAGTCTGTTGCTGTAATTGATAGACCTGCTCGGCTTCTGAAGATAACGCAAAATCCGTCCCTAACAATGCTTGTATGACCTGTTGACGAGTCATATCACTACGCATCGTATCGCGGAAGGTACTGGGTTGATAACCAACCTGACGTAATATTGCTAAATAGGTATCATTATTGAATTTTCCATCCAACTGGAATTCTTTCATATTAACAATACGCTGTTTGATTTGTTCCGCGCTGATGCGCAGCCCCATTTTCTCGGCGGTTTGTTCAAACAAGGTTTCTGCGATAAGGCGATCCAGTACTGATTGACGAATTTGTTTCAGATAACCTGAATCCGCTGCCAAGTCAGCAAAACTATCTCCATATTGCGATTCCAGTCTGGCTCGCTCATTTTGATAGGCCTTTTCAAATGTATTAGTCCCGATTTCGGTGCCATTCACTGTAGCGACAGGCTGCTCACCTCGAGTATTTAAGTAGCTGCCTACCCCTGCCAATGCAAACGTAATACATACCAATCCTAAAATCGCTTTAGCCCAGAAGCCTTGCGAACCTTCACGAATTTTTTCTAACATGGTGCTTTTCGAACTCCAATTTGATTTTATCTCGTTATCGGAAATTCGATCACGACATTTCCAGAGGCCGGATTATAACGTAATAACGCCTCAGTGAAAAAGCATCTATGCGGCTTAAAGGGCGATAAATTAGTCTATATGGTGGTTTTTAATCCGACATCGCCAAACTGCGATGATTGATGCAATCAAACATCCTGACGAAAGTGATGTTGCAGAAAACAAAAAGGCGATGATAAATCATCGCCTTTTTAAAATCCGAAAATCGACTTAGTTACAAGCGTCTTTCAGGGCTTTACCAGCTTTGAAAGAAGGAACTTTAGCTGCAGCAATTTGGATAGTAGCTCCAGTTTGCGGGTTACGGCCTGTACGAGCAGCACGTTCGCGTACTGAAAAAGTACCGAAACCAACCAACGCAACTTGATCACCGTCTTTAAGTGCTTCTGTTACTGCGTCTGTCAGCGCGTCCAATGCACGGCCAGCTGACGCTTTAGAAATATCGGCACCCGCGGCAATTTTGTCGATTAATTGAGACTTGTTCACAATATCATCCCCTTCACTTGTTATTATATTGTTTGGTTAACTGAACCAGTTTTAATAAATTGTTTTTTCATACCTGAGAAACAACTCACGAATGTTCAAACAAACTTGATTTTAAATGAATCACCGCTATCCCTTTTGCGATAAGGCCTGTGGCGAAACTGAATCTAAGGCTACCACAACTTTTGTCAGAGTGAAGCCCCAAATTCGAAAAAAATGCAAAAAAGTTGGCTGAAATCCTATTTTTTAGCTTTATTGCTGCTTACTGGTGCAAATTTAAGCGGTTCTTCCTGCAATGCCAATGCCAAAACTTCATCAATCCATTGCACTGCATGGATATCTAGGTCTTGTTTTACATTCTTAGGTATCTCTTCTAAATCCCTTTCATTTTCTTTGGGGATAATAACCGTTTTAATTCCACCACGGTGAGCTGCTAATAATTTCTCTTTTAAGCCACCGATAGCCAGTACTTCACCACGCAACGTGATTTCACCCGTCATGGCTACATCACAACGAACCGGATTACCGGTCAAACAAGACACCAATGCTGTACACATTCCAATCCCTGCACTGGGACCGTCTTTAGGTGTTGCTCCTTCAGGCACATGCACGTGAATATCACGTTTTTCATGAAAGTCATCATTAATGCGTAATTTCTCAGCTCGACTGCGCACGACCGTCATCGCAGTTTGTATCGATTCCTGCATAACATCGCCCAATGACCCCGTAAAGGTAGTTTTACCTTTGCCGGGCACCGAGGTGGTTTCAATCGTCAATAACTCTCCACCGACCTGAGTCCACGCCAGACCAGTTACCTGACCAATCTGGTTGTTCTTGTCTGCTTTGCCGTAATCGAAACGTTGTACGCCCAGATATTTAGCCAAGTTTTTCTGGTTGACGACCACATGCTTAATCGACTTATCCAATAAAATGTCTTTGACTGCTTTACGACAAATTTTGGATATTTCCCGCTCCAGACTACGTACACCAGCTTCGCGAGTGTAATATCGGATAATGCCGATAATGGCCGACTCTTCAATTGTCAGCTCACCTTTTTTCAAGCCATTTCGTTCAATTTGCTTTCCAATCAAATGACCTTTGGCAATATTCAACTTCTCATCTTCGGTATAGCCAGATAAACGGATGACTTCCATTCGATCCAATAGTGGGCCCGGAATATTCATACTGTTAGAAGTAGCCACAAACATCACATCAGATAAGTCGTAGTCCACTTCCAGATAGTGATCGCTAAACGTACTATTTTGTTCCGGATCCAGTACTTCTAACAGTGCCGAAGCAGGATCACCGCGCATATCGGAAGATATTTTGTCAATTTCATCCAACAAAAACAGCGGGTTTTTCACTTCGACTTTCGCCATTTTTTGAATAAGCTTACCCGGCATTGAACCGATATAGGTCCGACGATGCCCACGTATTTCAGCCTCGTCACGTACGCCACCTAGCGCCATGCGCACATATTTACGCCCGGTAGCTTTAGCTATGGATTGACCTAATGAGGTTTTACCTACCCCTGGCGGCCCCACCAAGCACAATATAGGTCCTTTTAACTTGCGCACTCGCTGCTGTACAGCCAGATATTCGAGAATACGTTCTTTAACTTTTTCCAGACCGTAATGATCTTCGTTCAATACATTTTCGGCCACCAATAAATCACGTTTAACCTTGCTGCGTTTGAACCAAGGAACACTGACTAACCAGTCAATATAGCTTCTGACCACGGTAGCTTCAGCAGACATGGGCGACATCATTTTAAGTTTATGTAGCTCTGCACTCGCTTTTTGCTTGGCGTCAGCTGACATCTTAGCTTGTTCGATTTTTTTACCCAACGCTTCAAACTCGTCTGGCGCGTCATCGATTTCGCCTAATTCTTTTTGGATCGCTTTCATCTGCTCGTTCAGATAATACTCGCGCTGGCTACGTTCCATCTGTTTCTTGACCCGAGTTCGAATTTTCTTCTCGACTTGCAACAGATCAATTTCACTTTCCATCAACGCCATTAAATATTCCAGACGTTCATGTACACCAATAATTTCCAATACTTTCTGTTTTTCCACCAACTTTAACGGCATATGCGCGGCCATTGTGTCGGCCAAACGAGCTGCATCTTCGATACCATTAAGCGAGGTAAGCACCTCTGGCGGAATTTTCTTGTTCAGTTTGATATAGCCTTCAAACTGGGAAATTGCAGAACGCACCAATACTTCCTGCTCGGCATCATTCATTTCATCATCGGGTTTGCGAATCACTTCACCGATAAAAAATTCTTCGGTTTGCAGATAGGTTTGTACTTCACCACGCACATTACCTTCCACCAACACTTTAACCGTGCCATCGGGCAATTTAAGCAACTGCAGAATCGTGGCTACCGTGCCGACCTTGTACAAGTCATCCACTTCAGGTTCATCAACCGCGGCATCTTTCTGTGCTACCAAAAAAATCTGCTTGTCATTTTCCATCGCAGCTTCCAGGCAGCGAATCGATTTTTCACGGCCGACAAAAAGTGGGATCACCATATGCGGATACACCACTACATCACGTAGTGCCAAGATGGGTGTTTCCAGCTGATCCATTTGCGCTTCTGTCATATTTATTCTCTTTAAATTCTATTCGGCTTATTTGAACTGTTATCTGATATGGGGATCGTCACCGCAAGTTCAAATCAAAATTGAAAATAATTGCTTACTAACGCTTTGCACGATAGCAACATACAATAGCCCGGCAGCTCGGCGCAGACAAAAAAGGCCCTGACGGGCCTTAAATTTGTTGAACTATTATTCAGACGCAGTTTTCTTTTCTTTTTCACTATCGTAAATAAGAATAGGCTTAGACTCGCCTTTTATTGCAGATTCATCAATCACCACTTTGCTAACATCTTGCATAGAGGGTAATTCATACATGGTATCTAGCAATACCGCCTCAACAATAGAGCGTAATCCCCGAGCTCCTGTTTTACGTGTCATCGCTTTAGCAGCGATCGCATGTAAGGCGTCTTCACGGAACTCAAGTTCGACATCTTCCATTGAAAACAATGCACCATACTGTTTAGTCAGGGCATTCTTCGGTTCTTGAAGAATTTGAATTAATGCATCCTCGCTTAATTCTTCCAGTGTTGCCACTACAGGCAGACGACCGATAAATTCAGGGATCAAACCATATTTAACCAAATCTTCAGGTTCAACCTTTTGGAACAGCTTAGACAAGGTTTCCTTGTTATTCTTGCTCTTCACTTCTGCCCCGAAACCGATGCCGGAACCGGTCAACGCTCGTTGCTCAATGACTTTATCCAGACCGGCAAAGGCACCACCACAGATAAACAGGATCTTGGATGTATCTACTTGCAAGAATTCCTGCTGTGGATGCTTGCGTCCGCCCTGTGGAGGAACAGAAGCAATGGTCCCTTCGATCAGTTTCAGCAACGCTTGTTGAACGCCTTCACCTGATACGTCACGAGTAATTGACGGGTTGTCAGACTTACGTGAAATCTTATCGATTTCATCAATATAAACGATACCACGTTGCGCTTTTTCGACATCGTAGTCGCATTTTTGCAATAACTTCTGAATGATGTTTTCGACGTCTTCACCCACATAACCGGCTTCGGTTAACGTGGTGGCATCAGCCATGGTAAACGGAACATCCAATAATCTCGCCAGGGTTTCAGCCAATAGGGTTTTACCACTACCAGTAGGACCGATCAGCAGAATATTACTTTTGCCTAACTCGACTCCATCGTGGACATCACCATTACGTAAACGCTTATAGTGATTGTAAACGGCAACAGACAATACCTTTTTGGCGTGCCCCTGGCCGATAACATAATCATCCAAATGGGTATGAATTTCGTGAGGCTTAGGTAAAGAATCAGCCGGCTTTTTAGGCGCAATTTCTTTAATCTCTTCACGAATGATGTCGTTACATAACTCGACACATTCATCGCATATAAATACCGACGGGCCGGCAATCAGTTTGCGCACTTCATGCTGACTTTTGCCACAAAATGAGCAATACAGTAATTTATTATCACTGTCGGAGTTGTGGTCATCACTCATTAAACTTACCTCTGTTTAAATGCTTACTAAATATGGGACTATCCCAACATCATTTAGTCAGACTTTGGTGATTTAAAGTCTACTTATCTAGACGACTAGTTAATACACTATCGACCAAACCGTAATTAACTGCATCTTCAGCACTCATAAAATTATCACGATCTGTGTCGCGAGCAACAATTTCATAGTCCTGACCGGTATGACCGGCGATCAAGCGATTCAGTTTCTCTTTAATAGACAGTATTTCTCTGGCATGGATTTCAAAATCCGATGCTTGTCCCTGAAAACCGCCTAATGGTTGATGGATCATGACCCGTGCATTGGGTAGACAATAACGTTTGCCTTTTTCACCACCTGAAAGCAAAAATGCTCCCATGCTGGCTGCTTGTCCCACGCAAACGGTACTAACATTAGGCTTAATAAAGTTCATTGTATCATAAATTGCCATTCCGGCCGTAACCGAGCCACCAGGAGAATTAATATACAAGAATATATCTTGATCGGGATTTTCAGACTCAAGGAACAACATCTGAGCAACAATAAGGTTGGCCATGTGATCTTCCACCTGACCGACCATAAAGATAACGCGCTCTTTTAATAATCGGGAATAAATATCATAGGAGCGCTCGCCCTTAGCTGTTTGTTCAACAACCATAGGAACTAACGCGTCTTGTGGTTCAAAAGAATTATTCTGCATCATATTCAATGTCGTTTATCCGTATTTACAAAAATGACTGGCAAAAAAAATGCCCGGGGATTACCGAGCATTTAATCAGTTGCTGACTACAGAAGTCAACGAACAAGCGATAAATTAAGCCTGTTTGTTCATGATCTCATCAAATGGCGTTTCAACTTCAGTCACTTGAGCAGACTCAAGGATTAAATCGATAGCTTGATCTTCTAAGGCAACATTTTGCATTTGTTGCATCATTTCTTTATTTGACTTGTAGTATTCAATAACTTCTTGTGGATCTTCGTAAGCAGAGGCAGCCGTTTCAATCATGCTGTCTACACGAGCGCTATCCACTTTCAATTCGTTTTGCTTGATCACTTCACCTAGCAATAAACCGATGCTAACGCGACGCTCTGCATTTTCTTTAAACAGATCCGCAGGTAATTCAGGCATGTTACCGCCTTGCTGAGCACCAAAACGCTGAATGGCTTGCTGGCGCAGTACATCAATTTCTTGCTCAATCAATGCTTTTGGTACATCTACCTTATTGGCATTTAACAAACCGGTTAAGACTTGCTCTTTAATACGGGCTTTCAGGTTTTGCGTTAATTCGCGATCCATATTCTTACGGACTTCCGCTTTCAACTCTTTAACACCGCCGTCTTCTACACCGAATAATTTAGCAAATTCGTCGTCCAGTTTTGGCAAGTTTAACGCTTCAACTTTCTTCACTGTAATAGTGAAGCTGGCCGCTTTACCCTTTAATTTTTCTGCATGGTAGTCATCAGGGAAATTCACTTCTACAGTGACTTCTTTACCCGCTTTGGTGCCGACGATACCTTCTTCAAATCCAGGGATCATGCGACCTTTACCCATTTCCAAAGTGAAGTCTTCGGCTTTTCCACCTTCAAACTCTTCACCGTCAATGGTACCAACAAAATCGATGGTCACTTGATCATCTTCTTTTGCAGCGCGTTTTACTTCGCTCCAGCTAGCATGCTGTTTACGCAAAGTTTCCATCATGTTTTTAACGTCATCAGCGTTGATTTTAACAACGGGTTTTTCAACTTTGATGGTGTCTAAATCTTTTAATTCAACTTCAGGATAAACTTCAAAAGAGGCAACAAATTCCAGACTCTCACCGTCCACATCTTTTTTCAGTTCAAAAGTAGGTGCACCGGCTGGAGTCAACTTTTCCTGCATAATGGCTTGATAAAAGTTACGTTGCATGACTTCACCAGAGACTTCCTGACGAACGGCTTCACCATAACGCTTTTGAATTACCTTGACCGGTACTTTACCCGGACGGAAACCATTAATACGTTGAGTTTTTGCTAATTGTTGCAAACGTGCTTTAACCGCGGAATCAATATTTTCCGCTTCGACCGTAATAGTCAGACGGCGTTCTAAACCTTGAGTCGTCTCAACTGAAACTTGCATTCTTATACCTCAATGATGCGTGCTAACACGCTTAAATTAGTCATTCATTTACTGGATTAGATATATTGCCACAAGGCAATGGAAGCTAAACCGAATATCACAATCGCTGTGAATGACACTTGACCAGAAAAAAGACGCAACATTATACCGATAGGTTTTAAGTGAGTCGAGCCGAAATCAGAAAAAAAAGCCGTTAGGGCTGAATTAATCAATAAATAATCAGGAAATGCGTCTTTCGGAGCAGACTAAACTGAAGAAACCAACATCGCTACAGGAGATAAAGATGGTCGGTGAGACAGGATTTGAACCTGCGACCCCTTGGACCCAAACCAAGTGCGCTACCAAACTGCGCTACTCACCGAAAATATTCAATCTAAAACATGGTGCGGAAGGAGAGACTTGAACTCTCACGCCCGAAGGCACTGGAACCTAAATCCAGCGTGTATACCAATTTCACCACTTCCGCGAAAAAATGGGGTGGACGATGGGGCTTGAACCCACGACAACCGGAATCACAATCCGGGGCTCTACCAACTGAGCTACGCCCACCATAGAGGTGTTTACTTTGAACTGCGGCAACGCACAATGGCGCGCCCGGCAGGATTCGAACCTGCGACCCACGGCTTAGAAGGCCGTTGCTCTATCCAGCTGAGCTACGGGCGCATTTTGAAGCACCTGCACAGTTTAAGCAAGTGGTCGGTGAGACAGGATTTGAACCTGCGACCCCTTGGACCCAAACCAAGTGCGCTACCAAACTGCGCTACTCACCGCCTTTTAAAGCTAGTAACGACGATGTCTCTGCCGTTATGGGAGGCGCATATTACCCACTTGCTTTTAGGCCGTCAAACACTTTTTCGAGGAAAAAGTTTAAATGCTCAGTTTTACAGCAATGTGGACAAATCATCGACTACCTTAGTGACAAAATGAGCCAGATAATGGTGATTGCGTTGCCTGCCTGCGCGAGACTATGTGACAATAGCGCATTGAATTTTAATTGACGAGTAGAAAATACCTATCATGCCAGCACAAATTATTGATGGAAAACTGATTGCCAAACAAGTTCGGATGACGGTTGCTGAACACGTGAAATCCATTGTTTCATCAGGTAAACGGGCTCCTGGGCTAGCTGTAGTGTTAGTGGGTGGCGATCCTGCATCACAAGTTTATGTTGGAAGTAAACGTCGTGCCTGTGATGAAGTCGGCTTCGTTTCAAAATCTTACGATATGCCAGCTAATACCAGCCAACAAGAACTGTTAGAGCTGATTGATACACTTAATCAGGATAGTGAAATCGACGGGATTTTGGTGCAGTTACCCTTACCGGCTGGTCTAGATGCCAGTGAAATTCTAGAGCGTATTCATCCGCAAAAAGATGTAGATGGTTTTCATCCCTATAATATTGGTCGATTGGCAGAACGCATGCCCGCCCTTCGCCCCTGTACCCCAAAGGGAATAATGACCCTGATTGAATCGAGTAAACGCCCGATAAAAGGTTTGGATGCCGTCGTGGTTGGCGCATCAAATATTGTTGGGCGACCAATGAGTCTGGAATTACTGATTGCCGGGTGTACAACCACGGTATGCCATAAATTCACTAAAGATTTACAGGCTCATGTGAGCCGCGCAGACTTATTAGTAGTGGCAGTAGGTAAAGCCGAATTTATCCCCGGTGAGTGGATCAAACCTGGTGCGATAGTCATCGATGTCGGCATTAACCGGATCGATAACGGCAGTTTAGTCGGTGATGTGGAATACGCGGTTGCTAGTGAACGCGCTGGCTGGATCACACCAGTACCGGGCGGTGTCGGCCCGATGACGGTTGCCAGTTTGATTGAAAATACCCTCGAAGCTTACGTTAAATACCACTC
The DNA here is from genome assembly GCF_048268085.1 of Neptunicella sp. Classification (NCBI taxonomy): domain Bacteria; kingdom Pseudomonadati; phylum Pseudomonadota; class Gammaproteobacteria; order Alteromonadales; family Alteromonadaceae; genus Neptunicella; species Neptunicella sp. The sequence continues at coordinate 119,453 of NZ_JBLWWF010000008.1, forward strand.
TTAAACCGATTGATTAAAGAGCCAGAAAAACTGGCTCTTTAATTCGTTTCTAGTGGTTCGGCTTTTCGCTGCATTAAATATTGCCAAATAAAACTGGCCAAGGTCACCACAGCCAATACATAGCAATAAAAGGCGTAAGGAATCACCTCTACCGGTGAAATGGAAAAACTCGCTCCAAGCAATAATAACTGCGCCCCGTAAGGCAATATCCCCTGTAACACACATGCAAATATATCCAGCAGACTGGCCGCTTGTTTAGCCTCAATTTGACCTTGCTGGGCCAACTCTTTGGCCGTATCACCTGCTACAATGATCGCCACGGTATTATTTGCCACACAAGCATTAACACAGCTAATCAATGTAGCAATGCCTAGTGAATAACCTAGCTTGGGAGGTAACGAAGAGGCCTTAACTAACTGAGCGATTTTGGTCACTAAAAAGGTTAGCCCGCCTTGTCGACGCATTAATTCAGATAAACCGCCTAACAATAACGACAAGATGAACACTTCCTGCATCTGGGTGAACCCGGCATAAATATCTTTACCCAGAGATACGAGTTGGTAGTCCCCAACCCCAACCCCCAGCAAGGCACTACTAATAATTCCCACGGTTAATACCGCAAATACATTTAACCCGGCAATGGCCAGCACTAAAATCAATAGATAAGGTACTACCAACATCAGATTTTCACTTTCCGTTGCCTCCAATATTGCCGGTTTCCCTAACACAAAGAGTAAAATTAAAACCAGTGTGGCTGCGGGTAACGCCAACACCAGATTGGCTTTAAATTTATCTTTCATTTCACAGCCTTGAGTGCGCGTCGCCGCAATCGTGGTATCCGATATAATCGATAAATTGTCACCAAAAATAGCCCCACTGACCAACACGCCAGCCATTAATGGTAAAGCAATACCTGCACTTTCTGCCACACCAACGGCAACCGGTGCCAACGCGGCTAAAGTCCCCATCGAAGTTCCCATGGCAGTGGCAATAAATGCCGCAATTAAGAACAGTCCAGGCAAAATGAATTGCGCGGGAATTAACTGCAATCCAATAGCCACCGTGGCATCCACCCCGCCAGAGGCTTTAGCGACCGCCGAAAATGCCCCTGCCAACAAGTAGATCATGCACATGGTAATGATATTGCTGTGACCGGCTCCTTTAACAAATTGCTCTACCGTATTATTCAGACTCTGTTTGGATAACCAGAACGCCAATAATATAGCCGGTAATAACGCGGCCGGTGCCGGCAATTGATAGAAGGCATACTCCACCCCTTGTGACTGGAAATAAAAACCCGAGCCTAGAAAGAGGCAAAGAAAAGTCAATAAAGGCAGTAAAGCCAGTTTACCGGAAGAGGTTGTTTGCATTTCGCTTACCATGGACGTTTAGACGTCTGGAATTCTATCTTTTATTGGTGCATTAGCCAAGCGAAATACCATTATTGAGAGTATCCAAACACTGGTTTAAACGGTTATCTTTGTGACAGGGCTTGATAATCGGTTTTGTGATCAACTGAACAACTTTCAGTCTGTCTGCTCGGCCAACTCCCCGGTGACAATCATATTGTAAGGTTCTAATTGCGGGATACTGGCGCGAAGTTGATCTTCAACACTATCCAAACGTTTCATTTTTTCACAGAACCATTTGGCTTTTTTACGCAAAGTTTGCGCTTTAGGACCCACTTGACGCTCTATCTCAGCCCCCATGGTTTCCAAGCGAATAGATAAATCTTCCATGCGTTTTTCAATTCTGCTATCACCGTCACTGGTCAACCCGCCAATCGCCGATAAAATTCCTCCCAATGAGGTATTGATAGCATGTTCAATTTCTTCTTCCATCTGCACGTCCACCAATAAATCAACGTCTTCCAGACCTCGTGGACCAATATAATAATAATCTTCGGTATGAATAAACTTTTTACCTACCTTACGTTTAACCCGTTTTAACGCTCCTTTTAAGCGCTGATAACTATTATGATCTTCACCGACCAAGCCTAAATAGACGTTTTCCACGGTACTGATTGCCAAATCTACCCCTTCAGTCGCCAATAAAATCATTTTTGGCATAGAATAGTGAATACCTTCAGACAGCTCTTTGAGTAGGGCTGATTGTTGCTCGGTTAAGGTAATCCATTCTCCTTTTACAATGAGCTGATCATCACCGTTTATTTGATACAGGGTACGATCATCCTGCATTACCCGAATCTGGTTTTGGTTAACCAGAATCCCCTGCTGCAAATCCACCTCGCATTTAAACTCGGCTAAACAGCTGAAACTAATCGTACTCAACAAAAGTAAAACAAATTTGAACATTTAAAGGGTTTCCATCACGACGCTAAGCTAATTGTGACTCGAACCATACAGAAGAGAAAGAATAATAAGACTAGCAGGTTAAAAACTACGCTAGTCTGCGTTTCTGACTAGTCGTACATAGGGAAATAACGTTTTTTGTTTAATCGAATTACTTCCATTAAAAAAAGCCACTACCCAGGCTCGTTGTCCATCCATCATCGACGGTGTTGAGGTCCAGAAATCATCAGAAGGCGTATTCGGGAAAATGCTACTATTAATTGATGGCCGCACACATTGACGTTCTACAATAGTATTGAGTTCCTTCATATTGGGTAGCCGCCAGCCGGTCTGATTTTGATAAACATAACCATAAGCCAGTTGCAGTGCTTGCTGCCATGTAAGTGGCTTAGGATCGCCCAAACAGCTTCCTTGTGCCGCATTCCATTGCTGACCGATAGCACAGCGCATCCACATTAAGCGGGTGGTGGTGTCCGTCACCAGTCCACCTGCCATGATTTCAAAATTATCTTCAGGGGCGGTTTCATCGATGTCATTCTGACAACTGGCCAAAACAGTGTGGGTTAATAATGAGCTGATCATAAATATTGCGATTTTTAACATATTAACGCCCTGCCCTGACTAATCTGACACTTGCCGCGACCGACTTATTTAAAAAGTTATCGTTCCCCGTGGCGAAATCAACCGCCCATGCATTTTGCGCTTCACCATCAACGGCACCATCAGCACTAGGATTACTGCTCCAATACCAAATGGGGGCGGTCAGCCCTGCACTCGTAAAAGGAAAATAAGTGGTATCCACTAACGGTGAGGTGGTTTTGCCTAAATGCAAAATAGACAGCAATTCATCATGATTCGGTAACCGCCAATCATAAAAACCACATAGACCTATTGCATTGATCGCCGCAACATAAGCGCTGGTATTGCATTGAGCAATATTACACGTTGTTCCTGCCCCGTTTAACGTTCCGTCTACGCCACCATTATTGGTTTGCTGGTACCATGAATAACGATAGCTATTATTACTGTAACCAACGCCCTGATGTTTGACCTCCCATACCAGCCCGGTGACATTATCTCTGACACAGCGCCATGGTTGATTGACGTCATCCACTTCATCACCAATGTTATCCAATCGGGTAAAATCAAAGCCTTGTGATCCCCTGCCCGCCTTATCAAGCAAACCATTACTGGCGGCACTATCGCGCCCCGTATCGCCATCCTGGCCGGGATAATCCGCCTGGATCACGGTGGAATTACTACTACCATTACCACGCAATACCACTCCGGTATCATTGCGATGTTCAACCTGACGAGGAATAATCAACACATCCACGCTGTCTTCAACCTGATGTCCAAGCGCGTCAGTAACCTGCAACGTGAATGTCGCCACATTCGATGCAGAGACTTTGGGTGCAATAGCATAGGTCACCGCCTGATTTTGGGCATTAATTAACGGGGCTAAAGAAGAATCATTTAACCAACGGTATTCTAATGGCAAAGCGTTGGAATTGACGCTAGCGGCCGTTCCCGCCAACAAAATTGATTCACCACTGACGACGGTATTATTCACTCCCGCATCCACTTCAGGCAGAGTATCGCTGGCAGCCAATACGTTTAAGGTTATTTGAGTTGTATCGGTGGCACCTTCAACATCGGTGACGGTCAGCGAGAAAACCAGTTCGGTGGCCGGATCTCGCACCGGTGCGGTAAAACTAAGACTATCACCATCCAGACTTAATCCCTGTAACACATCCACACCGCTGATTTGTTGCCATCGCCAATTGGCTATCGGATTGTCATCCAAGGTATTATCAGGATCCTGACTAGCGCTGCCATCCAGCACAATACTTGCTCCGGCTGGAAATTGATGCGAGTCAAAACCATCCATCTGATTAACACCAATAACAGCTTCGGGGGAGCTATTAACTGGCAGAACGTCGACGTCCACTTGATCACTCGCCACATTCCCATTGCCATCGGTTACTGTAACAGTAAAACGATACGTGACGGATTCGGTGGTAGCAGGGGCAATAAAACTGGCATCCGCTGCACTACTATCAGCCTGATTAATATCAAGTTCAGGCGTAACAGTCCAAGCGTAACTTAATTCTGTCGTTTGACCATTAGCCGTTGCAGTCAATGATGCACTGACGCCTTCGCTAATAGAGAAGTCATCCATCGCGACGATGCTGATGAGGGATTGTGGTGGAGGTTCAACCGTATCACTACTGAGTAATTTATCACCTGAACAGGCGGCTAGGACGATACAATTAACCAAAACAATTAGGCCGCGACAAATAAACTTCAACATAACTACTTCAACCTAATCCTTTCCAGAAAATAATCTTAGTTAGTTATCGTATTCAAATTGAAATGCTTAACTGAAACCTTGGTTGGAATGTCACATAAAGTTGCTTCACACAGGGTTCTGGTTATTTTCCGCTGTCACGCTCCTGCATTTCACTTAAGGTGACTTGCGCTACTTCGAGCATTTTTTTACCTGCAGCAATATCGGTTACGTCGTAAACCATCATACACATATTGTCGACCTTGCCCGTGGTGCTGGTCAGTGGTGACAAGGTAATATTCTGGTACATAAAGTCCTCACTACCGGTAATGGGACGATAATTAGGAAATTTAAATAAATAGGGGCGTTGTTCCCAAATCATAAAAGCCCGATTTTTCAGTTCAAAAACCGGCCTGGCTTTTTTGGCGAACCAGATTTGATCGATATCCGGAAACAATTCAAATAATGACTTATCGCGAACATCGCTGGGCAACAGGCCACTGTGGCTTTCCATAAAACCGTTCCATAGTTTGACTGAATAGGATTTATCCAACACCACCAACCCCACATCGACGGTTTGCAGCATATCCATCATCCAATGAAATTCAGTTAATTCATTTAACGCATCAGCACTCATCAACTCATTCCTCTAGCCAATGGGATAACTTGTGATTCATGATCTTCATTGACTCTTCGGTCACCAGTAATACCAAATCACATTGCACATTGTACCCTTCCAAACCGTAACTGAGTTCAATCGCCAAAGTCTTGCGCCAACGCGCTTTATTGGTAGAAATTAAATCTGAGATATTACAATGCTGCCCCAGTACCACCGGATGTCCTTGGCTGAAATGCATATCTAACTGGGTAGCAAATCCATTTAGGAACGAACCAATTAAAATATTGGCGGCATCCATCAGCATCTCCAGTTGTACCTGATCGTCCACTTCTTCCTTAATATCCAGTATTTTAGCCACATCACCAAAGCTGGAATCACTCAGAATAAATAATGCTTCACCACAGACTCCCGGGCCGACAAACCCCTGGCAAATACCCGAGACTGAATCTTCGTCTTCGATATCCTGTAACAGCATCAATAACTCGGATACTTCAATAAGGTTTACATTAGGAATAGGCAACTTAACGAACACATTAAGCAAGCGTGCCAGATTGTCTCCCGCCTGCCCCATGGCAATATTGGCAATTTCTTGATAACAGTCACGGATTTTTGGATCGAGGCGCTGAATTTCTTGTCGTGCTGGCAGCTCAACCTCGGTATGAATTTGATACTTTGCCAACACCTTTTCCAGCATGTCGGCTTTGACCGGCTTTTCAATAAAATCAAGTGCACCGAGCTTTTTGACCCGTTGATGGGCTTCCGGTTGAATATCACCGGAAATAACGATAGTTCGGGTATCCAACCCCAAGGTCTGGATCTGCTCTAATACCTGATAACCATCCATTACCGGCATATTTAAATCCAGTAATAAAAGCTGCCCTTTGCCTTCTTGCAAGGCGGTAATACCTTCCTGACCATTTTTGGCAAAATGTACTGCAACATCCCAGTCTTCGGGTAAGCTTTTCGCTACCTGCTTACGCGCCACCAGTGAATCATCACAAATTAATACCGAAAACATACAGGAACAGTCCTTAGAATCAGGGTATGGTTTCCCTATAAATAGCAGTAAATTTGATACTTTCCCAATAGAATTAACTTATTGAGAATAAACGTCTTATCTACGTATCGGCAAAGAATGTGATCAGTGAAGAAAATAATAGAATAGAAGATGATATTAACGAACGGGTTTATACCGGAATGGATACTCCAATCTCAATGGGCAATTGCATTGTCACCACAAACCCCTGCGGTTGCGCTACGCTCAATTCAAATTGATGATGCTGTGGATAGATCACCTTAAGTCGCTCTTCAATATTGCGCAAACCGATTCCCTGACTTTTCTCAGCCAGCTGACTAAAACAGCGAAAAGGTCCGTTGTCGGCGACCTGAATAGTTAAATGGCCGTCCTCACAACCTGCCGTAATACGGATTTCTCCGCCGCTTTTCATTTTGGTAATCGCGTATTTTATCGAGTTTTCCACTAATGGCTGAATAATAAGACTGGGAACTAACAGTTTTTCTGCATCAGATTGAACATCAAAATACACCGTTAAACGATCTTCAAAACGGGTCTTTTCAATATCCAGATACAAACGTAATGCTTCGAGCTCCTCACGCAAGGTAATTTTCTTTTCCGGATCATTGTCCAATGAATAACGAAAGAAAGTCGCAAGGCGAATAAGCATATCATTGGCTTTTTCTTTACTTCCTTGTATTACCAACGTCGATATCGCATTAAGTGTATTAAACAAAAAATGAGGGTTAATCTGGTAACGCAACATTTTAATTTGCGCGTTGTGTGACAACATCACCGCCCGAAAATGCTGCTCCTTTTCACTCACCAGACGGAAATGATAATTAATGCCAAAATACAAACTACTCCATACCATCACCATAAAAAATGCATAGCTAATGGTCATAAATAATCGAGCAGGCTCATGTTCAGCGTCAAATTGGCCTTGCAGTACCAGTAATATCGAGTAGTGATCTTCCCAACTCCAGATCACCATGTTTTTCAATGGTGTCCAGATGGCCGCCACCAACAAGCTGGTTAGTGCCACCGTAAAAAACAGACTAAAGGGTTTTAGGCTCCATAAACGGCAATAAATATAACGCAGTGGCAAGGTTAACCAGAAGGCCAATATTCCGCTGATCAGTAAGGGGAAAATCACCAGATCATTGTCCAACTTGTCACTGCCAATAAAGGCAACATTGTCGAGGGTTAAAATCAATACGTAAAACAGCCAGCCTAAGCCATGTAACACCCAGAAAGAGGGCTTCTGCTGGGTGTTGTCAGGCAATGGCAACTGAGTCTGCTGATTATGTATTGGATTAACTTTCATCGACGGACATTTTCCCTAATTCAAATCCAAACCTAAACGGCCAAATAAATTATTTTTATACGCAGAGCTGATTTTGACTTCATCGCCATTACTTAAATGCAACAAGGAATAACGGCCCAATTCGCTACTAAGGCTTTTCACCCGCTGCAAATTGACCATCGAAGAACGATGCACCCGAACAAACTTTTTCGGATTAAGCTGTAATTCTAGTTTGGACAACGTTTCACGATGCAACAACACTTTGTCCTGACAATGCAACTCAACATAATTGGATGAACCTTTTACCCAAAATATCTCTTCAACGTTAACAAACTCAACTGAGCCAATCGACTTAATCGCCAAAACATCGGGGCGATTCATGGCTCGATTGTGCAATTTTTTCTCTACTTTACTTAAGGCACTGGTGACGCGATGACTTTCAAAAGGTTTTAACAAATAATCAACCGCTTCCATTTCGAAAGCCTTGATGGCGAAATCGCTATAGGCGGTGCTAAAGATCCATTGACAGCTGAGTTTATCAGCTAGTTCATGAGCCAGTTCCAAGCCACTGCCACCGATAATATCAATATCCATAAAACAAGCGTGTGGCTGGTGCTTAATTAACAATTCCTTTGCTTCGTTATACTCTGATGCTTGTGCAACGACTTGCCATCCTGGATGCTGCTCGATAAAGCCGACGACCCGTTGGCGGGCCAGAGGTTCATCATCAACGACAATACACTGATACATGTAGACTCCGATGCAAATTGTGAGGGGGAGAATATAAGGCAGCGAAAACAGGATGTCAGCTCGAAAGAGACTAAAAAGCAGTTTAACAAGACCAATCACCAATCCTGTTTAAGGCAAGTAAACAGTTTGTGATTTTGAGGTAAAAAAAAGCTGCGTCAATTGACGCAGCTATAAATTCCAGGGTTCAATACATATATAAATAAATTTGTATTGGTCGGGTTATCAAGCCGACAACCTAATGGTAACCGCTAATTCCTTCCTCGTAAGCGTGTTGTGACGAAACGCTTATTTGGAGGGATAAAACCAACAAAATCAGAGTTGCCGGTTTTATCCTGATAACAAACCGCTGGTTTAGAAGCGGATGCTAGCACTCAAACGGATGCTACGTGGTGTCTGATAAGCAGTCGGTAACAAGAACTTGCGATCTTCCACACCAACACTTTGCTCAGCCACTTCATAAACCTGCGTTACACTAGCCTGATTGAACAGGTTGAATACGTCCGCGCGGAAAGAAATGTCTGCCACATCCCATTCAGGCGTGTATTGCAAAGACATATCAACTTTGCTTATCCAGTCAGTGCGTCCAAAAGTACCACGAGGCACAAAGTTTTCACCATCCAAATAGAAGGTGTCACCGTAATCAGGCGTGCCGTTTGGATGGCCTACACCATAACCATTAACCGGACGGCCAGATTGCAGCATAAAGTTCACACCCAACAACCACTGATCGTTAATGGCATAAGAACCAAAGATTTTAACCGTATGACGACGATCGTTTGGAAGGTTACCGTAAGCACCGTCCATCAATTCAGGTAAGTCAAAGTCCTGAGTCAAACCAGCGTCGTCTTGTCCGTTATCTGACTTAACGTAACCTTCAGCGTTACCCCAAGAGTGAGACCATACATAAGAACCTTGTAATGACCATACACCATCCCAGTTTTTGGCAAAGTTATATTCGAATGCCATGTACTGACGATTCGCTTCTTCAAAGCCCAGCTCATCCGCAGCAATACTAACAGGAACCAGATTACCGTCAGCATCAGTATATGACACTTCCATATCGGTACCCGGGTTAGTCAACACACAACCAGTGTTGTTATTCGGATAGCCTTTAGCGACCATAACATCATCAATATTACAGATGTCATCCATTGCAACTTTAAGGTCACGATAAATAGCACGCACACCCATTGACCAGTCATCAGCCACAACAGTTTCATAACCCAGGATATATTCATCCTGGTACATTGGCTTAATTGTTTGGTCAACGATTTGTAACGGATCTTTCACTTCACCGTTGGAGTTGATCAGCTCATCACCAATTTCATTGGCAGGATTATATACTGGCAAACCATCGGCATCGACGTCATCAAGAACGTAGAAACGAGAACGATCGTCTTCAGCACCCGCCAAACGTACGTTAGTGTTGTTCGCTACTGGTAAATAGTAACGACCAAAGTTTCCGTATAAACGTGAATTACCGTCACCGTTTACGTCCCAGATAATACCTAAACGTGGTGCCCATTGATTTTGGACTTTGATGAATGATTCACCGTATACGTTTTTATTATCGAAGGTTTCATTACGAATACCCGCGCTCACTGTTAACTCATCAGTGGCATTCCAGGTATCTTCCAGATAGTAAGCACTTGATAGTGTTTCGAAGTTACCGATGTTGTCCAGCTTACGGATACGAAGAACCTGATCAACGCCATTTGGCACAATACCGCCGTTATTCAACTCAGAACCGGCTTCAACGTCCATATAGCGGTAATAAGCTCCGCCAGAGTAGTGTTGTTCAGTGAATGAGGTATTCTCTTCACGGTCATAACCGAAGCGAATCAAGTGATCGTCAAGTTGCCATTCAAAGTCAACCCGCATCGCTTTACGCTCATCATCACCTTTTTCGGCAATCTGGTTGACCCAGCAACCCGGATAAACAGTAGACGCTTCTTCACGTGCATCAACCGTTAGTGGGCAGTTTGCATCGGCATCAGACTCAGTGGTCAGTGAGTATTTGTTCACACCGTACAAAGCTGACATAGAGAAGGTGTCAGTCAGATAACCTTTATAGTTAACGATGTAGTTTTTACCACCGCGAGACTCTTCTGTTACCCCTTTCAAGTTACCATCCAAATCATAACTATGAGTCGGGTTGGTCGTTTCATCAGAGAAAGCAGTTAATGCTAAAGAGTGGTTTTCATTGATTTGCCAATCAACTTTAGCACCCCAGAAAGGGTCATCTGATTGATATTGATCAATCTGGTTAGAACCGGCCAGTTGACCTTCTTGCTTGATATTACGTGCAGTATATAAACCGTAGAAAAAGACTTTATCTTCAATAATGGCGCCACTGGCATAGATGTTGGCTTCCATATTTTGTCTGTAATCATTTTCATTATTAATGTACACAGTACCATCACGATACTGAACATTAGGAGCATGATCACTAAGGCTGTTAGGCTCAAAATAAGCTGATGCACCAGCATGGAAATCATTGGTACCACGTTTAGTTACGGCGTTAACCACACCACCGGTAGAACGACCAAACTCAGCTGAGTAACCACCGGTTTTGACTTCAAAGCTGTCATAAAATTCAAACGGAATACCGCTTCCACCCAGACCATTACGGAAGTTAGTTACGTTCAAACCATTAATATAAAAAGCATTTTCAGCAACAGAAGCGCCACCGAAAGAAGCAAATGTTTGACCGGTATCACCAAAAGAGGTGTCACCCAAGGTCACGCCTGGTGCCAACATAGCAACACTGGTCACGTCACGAGGAACAGGGATTTTAGCCAGACTTTCAGCTGAAATATTCAGACCGGCTTCGGCAGAACTCGTATCCAGATAAATACTGCGGCCAGTTACCGCGATACGTTCAACATCATTTTTTAAATTAACTACAGTGTCGCGGCTGATTTCAACGTTAACGTTACGTTCCAGCTTAACCGCATCACCTTCAAAAATTCTTACTGTGTAGGTACCGGCACTTAATTTAGGTAGGCGATAATCACCATTTGCACTGATGCTAATGGATTTTTTAAAACCGGTCGTTGGGTTAGCAATCTCTACATGATATTTCTGATAAGTATTGGCAGTTGCGGTTGCAACCGTACCCTGAATAGTACCTGAAGTATTGTCTGCTGCGAATGCAGCACCGGAACTCAATACTCCCGCCACAGCCATTGCGCATAGGCTGGTCTTGAATGTGTTATTTTTCATGGAATTTCCCGAATCTAGTTTTAGGTATTGGTTATCGCCCACTGCTCAAGCAGATGGGTGATTAGGCAACCTAACAAGAAGTTCAATAAAACTGGGGAATGAGGGATGAAACTGACAGTTGGTGTGCTGAAATCAACGAAACAGTCGATTTGCATATTTTATCATTATGTAAACAGGGTAAGGCACGCACAGTCTAGCGTCAGACTAGTCGCGTTATCAGCTAATGGGATAAAAATGACGAATGAGGGGATAAAAATTCAGGTCAAAAAAATAAAGCCCCTGACGGGGCTTAACGGGAAACTAAAATAAACTATCTTGATGTACGGTAATAAATTGTGGTGTTCCGATTTTACTGTAATCCACTTTATATTCTTTGCCGTTAATGGTCTGCACAAAGATTAGTACTTTTTCATCACTGAAGATTTCACCTAATGTGACATCAATCAGTTCCATATCCAGCATTTTGGCATCGCGTTTGTTATCTGGTATTTGCCCTGTGTATTCTTTCAAACCTTTATGGGTGACTAATACGGGTGGGTAATCATCACCATTTAAAATTAACAGGTCGAATTTCCTTACTTTGTGGATTATTGTATTTCTGCCACTTAATAGAAAGGGTTTGTCTTGCATCTTTAGCTCCGTTGATGGACACACAGCCCAAAGGAAATTGTGTATTGTCTAAACGATAACAAAGTTTTTTTTAACGCGCACCAGTTAATTAGCCAAAAATAGCCCTTGTAGCAACGTCTGTAGCGATTTTTTTGATAAAAAAGCTAAAACAATGTTCAGGCTTAATCTTATAATGGTGAAAATCCCCTAAAATGAGCCTAACAGATTGAAAGTTATTGTTATTCCTGTCACCCCCTTCCAACAAAATTGTTCCCTGATCTGGGATCCCGATAATCAGCAAGGTGCAGTGGTCGATCCCGGGGGCGATATTGAAAAAATCATCCAGCAAATTGAACAACATAACATTGTGGTCAGCCAAATTTTATTAACCCATGGCCACCTTGATCATGTGGGCGGCACCACAGCATTAGCCCGCCAACTTGATGTACCGGTTATCGGCCCTCATCAAGCCGACGATTTTTGGTTACAGGGGTTAGATAAACAAAGCAAAATGTTTGGTTTTGGTGATATTCGCCCTTTTCGCCCCAATCAATGGCTGAATGATGGTGACAACGTTAAAGTGGGAACACTCGAACTGAACGTACTTCATTGTCCCGGTCACACACCCGGCCATGTGGTGTTTTTCGAGCCAGTCAGCCAACAGGCCATTGTCGGAGATGTGTTATTTAACGGTTCCATCGGGCGCAGTGATTTCCCACAGGGAAATCATCAGCAGTTAGTTAACTCGATTCGCGAAAAATTGTTTCCATTAGGGGATGACGTCACTTTCTATCCCGGTCATGGGCCAACATCCACTTTTGGTCAAGAACGCCGTACCAACCCTTTTGTGGCCGATGACAAATACGGTTAGGTTTGACCAAAGGTTATATGTCACAATAACTCACTTAACCTGAACTCTGGATAAGAAGTGTCGTTTGAATTTAAATTATGTTTATAATTCAAATATTTACAAATATGCATAGAACCGTATTTAAACTAATCCTGACTCGGTGACGAAATTTTTGTGCATAGCAAGGCGGGATTTCGTGCGTAATAGCTGGCTATTACTAGAAAGCTCAACGCAGCTAGCTGCAAAAAGAGCGTTATCGAGAGGCGCGGCTTATCCAGAGTTCAGGTTACTTACACTTTTAACTTCTCTTAATCACAAGGAACGTCAATGAAAAAAATCATTTTAGCCGTTGTTATTCTATTAGCGGCCGCTGTCGGTATCGGCCCTAAAATTGTCGCCAACAGTATTGATACACAATTAAATCATGTGGTGACCACGCTCAACGCCAATCCCAACTACCAAGCGGAACTTATCGAAATAAAACAAAGCTGGTTTTCGACTCAGGCCAAAATCAGCGTCAAATTGGATATGGCGGCGCTACCCAACGGCCAAGACAATCCCATATTACAACAATGGGGTGAGCTTGCGCTGGTACTGAATTTTAATGCCGAGCACGGCCCGGTATTGACCGGTGAACATTCCGGTCTGGCATGGTCAAATTGGTCGCTAAGTTATGCTGGGGATAGTATCCGCGACACGCTTGAGTGGCCTAAAGATATTCCTTTTTATCATGTACAAGCGACCACCCATCTATTGGGTTCTACCTCTTATCAGGATAATTTCCCAGCCTTTACGATAAACAATGATGAAGCAGCTACCCATATTAGTTTTAGCGGCTATCAGGGACAGGGTGTTTATTCAGGCGACGAGTTAACCTATCAGGCCACAGCCGACAGCGCCGATTTTCAGTTAGATAAAGTACAGGCTAAAGTACAACAACTATCGGTCAACATGAGCATGCAGGCCGATCTTATCAAGGCTTTGGAAGGTGCCCTGTATGATTCCACGGCTCAAATCACATTGGAACATATTGAAGTTCAAGACAGTCACTTCGAACCAAAAACCTTTACTCTTGACGGGTTTGACTTAACCACACTGTCTAAAATAGATAAGCAACAACAACTGGCCAACATCGAGTTTAGCTATGCGTTACGCGCGTTCGATGCCGATGGATATCAAGGCAAAGATTTATTGTTGGCCTTGCAAGTCAACAATATTAGTAATCAGTTTGTGCAGCAGTATCAGCAACAAATGCAGGGCATAAACGCACAGGATCCGGATCAGGTACTACAACATATCCAGCAATTTATGCAGAAAAATCTGTTAGCCCAATTAAAACTTGAGCCGCAAATGAAAATAACCCAGTTAAGCGGCACATTGCCAGAAGGTCAGTTTAACGGTAATTCATCGGTTAGTTTTAAAGGAATAGAAGCACTACCAGCAGATTTATCTGATAGCCTGTTTTGGTTACAGCATTTACATTTCACATCAAATCTTTCGGTAGATAAAGGGATTGCTGAAATGGTTGCAACCCAAACCCTGAAGACTCAATTAGCCAATAATCCACAAATGGCTGAACTCGACGAACAACAAAAACAGCAAATTATTCAACAACAAATCCCGGTGATGCTGACCAATCTGGTTCAACAAGGCATGTTGAAGGAAACTGAGCAAGGCTATACCGCGGATATCACCATTAATAATGGTACTGCCAAGATCAACAGTGTTGAAATACCGTTGGCACCTCCAGCCCAATAAAAAAACTACTGGCGCAATTTTATTGCGCCAGTAGCTATGGTGCCGGAGCTGCAAACTGCGGATTGGTGACAAAATCCTGATCCGTTAAACTACGCAAAAAAGCCTCCAGATCGATTTTTTCTTGTTCTGTTAAGTTTAATACGTGAATAAACGGATTTTTTAGCGGGCTATTGATCCCCGCTCCCCGTCCCCCGGCATTATAAAACTCAATCACATCGCGCAAGGTAGCCAAACTGCCATCATGCATATAAGGTGCACTTAACTCCACATTACGCAGCGTTGGAGCGCGAAATTTGCCCATATCCCGTGGTGCTGAAGTCACCTCAATTAAGCCAGGATCAGAAGCGGGATAAGCCCCTTTACCATCCACATTATATAAACCAGTATTGTGAAATGGGCGCAGATCCAGTTGCTGAAACTGGTGTTGACTGGACTGGGTAAAATTGAAACCACCATGACAATGGTGGCACTCCAACCGCTCAGAGAAAAATAGATTTAAACCGCGCTTGGCCGACTCTGACAACGCATTGTCATCTTGTTGATAGGCATAACGATCAAAATCGCTGCTTAATGAAATAAGACTGCGCACAAAGCTGGCCAAGGCTTTTACCATCATGTCGAAATTTAACGGTGAATCACCGAAGGCTGCCTCGGTCATGCGGTTATAGTCGAGGCTATCAAAGCGCTTTAAAATCGCTTTTTCATGGCCTGTTATCCCCAACTCTATGGGTTGTTCAGAAAACATCGGCATGACGATTTGCTGTTCAATGCGGGTTAATCCCGAATGCGCCCAGGTCAAATTACTGTTGTAGGCCACATTCACCAGTGACGATGCATTACGTCGGTGCACCTCTCCGGTACTGCCAATCGCCTGCTTAATGGGCTCAGCGAAGGCATATTGCTGTTGATGGCAACTGGCGCAGGATTGAGTTTGGTTAAATGACAGATTCGTGTCGTAAAATAATGCCCGGCCCAGTGCCACTTTAGCGTCTGACATGGGGTTATCTTTCGGCACTACCGGGGCAGGAAAACCTTTGGGTAAATGCCAGTCGTAAGGCTTGGGAGCTGGCTGACAGCCCACCAACAACGTGGCAAGCATAAAGATCACAGTACGCATTAGTCGGCAAACAATGTGGGTAAATTATCCAGCAATAACTGGCACGCTGCCTGTTCGGCATAATGAAAGGTACAACTAGTTTGATTAGTTAATTCCACTCCGGCTAATAATCTATCCAGTTGCATCACAATATGTCCATCATTGGTAAGCGGTACTACAAACTGAAACAGATTCGGCTTATCGCATGCCGTTGCGGGACTACGCACCGCACTGTCGGCCATACACCCGGTACTGCCCAGATGAAACGCCCAACTGCCCTGCTCCGATTGCAGATCCAGCCGCAAAAACTTGTGGCCACCTTGCCACGACCAAAACATACTGGACAGATTTAACGGCGAAGGCTGGGTTAGTGGATTGGCATGATTAAGGGCGAAAGGCACGCCAAGATTAAAACGGATTTTGTCTGCTTGTTGCCAGTCCTGTGGCTCCGCTAATTGTAATTGTTGAGCAGGAGTGGCGTCTGTTGCGCAATCGTCTAGCCTCAATAATGCCACCGATTCCGTCTGGCGATCATTAAGCTGTAACGGCACCGACTGCCAGCGGCCTTGCCGATGGACTTCTATATCACTGACAAAAAAATTGAATTGGTTTAGTTGCCATTGCCGGTCTTGGTGTGTAAACCGAGTCAAACAATTTATTGGCTGTTGTTGATATTGTAAATCAAACTGCACAATATCCGTCATTGTTGATGGCTGACATCCCAGCAATGCAATACCTATCAACAGAACAAAATATGTTACTTTTTGGTTTAACAAGCCTAGATTAAGCATAGTGATACAGGGCAATTAGCGTATGCGACAATTAATATCCACCATCATCATGGTTTTAACCTTGTGCAGTCAAGTTGCACAGGCACATTCAGAACATGATAAAGCCCGGTTTGTCGCTACAGACGGGATAGATCAAAACCGCTGTGCCAACCGTTTTCGTCCGTGTAAAACCATCGAATATGCCGCCCAGCACGCCAATAAAGGCGATAAAATATTGCTCGCTGCTGGCCTATACCCAGTTAGCGGTGAAACCGAATTGTTTTATCTGGTGAGTCAAATTGTGCCGGTCATGGGGGGGTACAGCCAGATTGATAATTACAATATTCAAAACCCCGATCTTTACCAAACCACCGTCAGCGGTGTGCCTTTTGAATTTGCCGACCAACTGGGAAAACAGGGTTTTGTGGTCATTCGGGATAGCAAAACAGCCAGTTCAACCCACAAACTTGCCGCCAAAATGTCTGGTTACGATGCATTAAAACAACAGCAAAACGAATTGGATTGTATAAATAATCAAGCCGGGAATTATGCATGCGATAACATCTCGCTGGTGGCTCATGTGCCTTTATCCAATCTGCCCGGCTCACCTAACGCCGCCAATGATATTTGGGGGCATACCGATTTAAACACAGGATCAGAATACGCACTGATAGGACTCAATAATGGCACTGCGGTAGTGGATTTAGCCGACCCGGCAAACCCTCAAATGGTGGGTAGTGTGAGCGGTTCAGAGTCCATCTGGCGGGATATAAAAGTCTATCAATTTTACGATCAGGCTAATGCCCGCTGGCAAGCCTATGCTTATGTCACTACCGAAAATCCCAATGATGGATTAACCATTATCGATCTGAACGACTTGCCCAACTCGGTCAGTTTGGTCAAGCACCAGTTTGATTTTCGCTCAGCGCACAATATTTATATTAGCGATGTGGATTACAGCCTGAACATTGCCAATAGCGATCGCCTACCGCAAATACATATTCTGGGCGCCAACACCTATTTTGGTTCCCAGCAAAGTTTTTCGTTGGCGAATCCGCTTAATCCTTCTCTGAATATGAATCCCGGTAATGTCAGCGCCAACGACTACACTCACGACGCCAGTTCGGTGTTAATTACCGACACGCGCAAAGATAGCCAATGCCAGAACGCCACTGACAGTTGCCTGGTAATGCTGGATTTTAATGAAGACAGCATGCGCTTATGGGATCAAACCAATCCGCAACAACGGGTTAATTTAAGTAATACCGGTTATAGCCAGTCGGCCTATGTGCACTCGGGCTGGTGGAGTGAAGATAAAAATTACGTGTTTGTACATGACGAACTGGACGAACAACGTTACGGCTTAAATAGCACGTTGAGGATTTTTGATATTACCGATTTAACCGCTCCGCAACTGGCCGGGATCTGGACCGGCCCCACCGCCGCCATCGACCACAATGGTTTTGTGCGCGGTAACCGCTATTTTATGTCCAATTACGAACGGGGATTAACCATTCTGGATATTAGTGAGCCAGCCAATCCACAACAAGTGGGCTTTTTCGATACCTTTCCCTCCTCCAATAACGCCAGTTTTAATGGTGCGTGGGGCGTCTATCCATTTTTGCCCAGCGGCCTGATTATTGTGAGTGATATTAATAGCGGTCTGTATATCTTACGGGATCACACCAGTGATAATAATCAGAATGCGGTTGCGTTTGCCCACCCTAACTATGCTGGACAAGAAAACACCAGCGTCCCCATCCGTGTGCAACGCAGCGGCAATACCTCCCAACCTTTACAAGTTAACTACGAAACCTTGCCTGGTTCGGCTAACAGCACCGATTTCGACGCCCAACAAGGGGTACTCAACTGGTCAGCCGATGATAACAGCCCCAAAACCATCAACATTATGCTGTTACCTGATCAGGATGATGAAGAGTTTGATGAACAGTTATTTGTTCGCCTGGTTAATCCCACCAGTGGCAGCACCTTAACCACCCCCAATCTGGCCAGTATTGTCATTCAGGGTAAAGCCGCCATTGGTGCCGCCGCGTTTAGCCAATCTGAATTGGTACTGTATGAAAACCAGTCCACTACCAGCGTTGCGGTTAAACGATTGCGTGCTACCACTGAGCCGTTACAGGTTAACTACCAGCTGGCTAATCAATCTGCCATCAGCGGCGAAGATATAATTGAGACCTCCGGCACATTAAGCTGGGAGGCTAATCAAACCGAAAGTCAAAGCATCGACCTGACAGTAATCGACGATAATATTACCGAAAGTGAAGAAACACTGTTGCTGGTATTAGAAGCCGCCCAGGATGAAATGTTAGGTAGCCCCAATGAATTGACGATCCACATCCGTGACGATGAATCCAACCTGCCACCGACCGCTGATGCGGGAACCGACAGCCAAGTCAATGCTCGCCAGAATGTCACACTCAATGGAACCGCGTCTGATCCGGAAAACGACGCCATAACGGTTCAATGGCAACAAACCGCCGGAACAACCGTAGCCTTAAGTACCCCAGATAGTTTAACCCCCAGCTTTAGTGCGCCGGATAGTGATAGCAGCCTGACTTTCGAATTAACCGTTACCGATCCATTTGGCACCAGCACCCGTGATTCGGTTACGATAACAGTGATCAAACCCACTGCCCCACCTAGCAGCAATAGTGGCTCTTCCGGTGGCGGCGGCATAAGCGGGTTAATCTGGGTGTTGCTGATGATAACCGCTTGGCGATATCAAGCGGTTTTAGATAAATTCAGGGGGATAAAATAGTTCTTCCGCCAGCAATCAGGTTAAAATTTCATCATTCAAATCATTAGAATGAGCCAAACAGATGACAATAAATTAAAAACTACTTATACTGCGCGTCGCTTTGGTCTTGGCGGATGTTCATCCTCTAACCAAAACGATAAAAATAATGTGCCCCCTTAGCTCAGTTGGTTAGAGCGCACGACTCATAATCGTTAGGTCCCCTGTTCAAGTCAGGGAGGGGGCACCATTTTTACTGCTTTTACGTGTTAGTTACTACCAACCTTGCTTTGACTGTGCTACCTCTGTGCTACTTTTTAATTTATCACATTTTCCATTAATTTCATCTATTCAGTCACTTTCACGCCGTGTGGCTGGTAAGTTTTAGCGCTTGCAGCCTAAAGGGGTGCCATACCACATGACAAACACCGACTACCTAAAGAGAAACCAGTTAAGCTATAAATTGCCTGCAGGGTTGCGTAGCGAGGAGGCTCCACTTGTGGGGGGCCTATTTATGGCTTGAGTGGATTTGAACGGAGTGGTTTAGGGCTTTCGGTTTTAAATTCTATAAATGACAAACGATCGTGACAATTTCATTTGTCTTTTATTGCGAACTGTCTATAGATGTAATGATAGCCCCGATCATACTGATAGTTAGTTGGTCGTGATGTGTTCCTTGCAAAGTCTTAATTTAACCCCAATCATCACTATACGATTAAATAGTCTTTGAAGTTTTACATGGCATTAGAAGCTGGTGGATACGCAGAAAAGTTAGGGAATAAGTATGAGGCAAACTGGATTGCATATCAGCTTCTCCGACTTTTGGAAGAAAAAATTGCTTGGGTGTCGGTTGAACCGCTAGGTGATGATGAAGTCGGCGTGGACGTAATTGCTGGGTTGCATGATAACCAGTGTGAGTACTATCAATGTAAAGCAGGAAGTGGCAACAGAGAATATTGGACGCTATCCAAACTAAATCAATCAAAGATATTGAGTAACGCACAATTTCATATTGATAGGGGCAGCCGTGAGTTTCATCTTGTATCTCCCCTGAATTGCAAAGTCATTTCGGACTTAAGTGACAGCGCCTTAAATACCAACGGTAATCCTCGAGATTTTGTAAATCACCAAATAAATACTAGTACAGAAAGACAAAAGTCCTTTGCCTCAATCTGTGGTTATCTGTCTCTTGATATCAGCGATGATGGAGATGTTCAAAAAGCAATTAACTTATTGCAAAGGTTCAAAATCACACCGTACAACATTAACCAACATACACAGACTGAACTGGAGGATAAAGCAGCAAAATTGTTTTCTGGAGTGCCAATAAAGCTTGTCAATTTTCTTAAAAACTATGTTGTTGAGTTCAATAAATTAAGACAAAAGATTACTACACAAGACTTGTTGCAAGATCTGAAATCTAGTGGTTTTTCACCTCGACTTGTACCAGATGATGACAGAATCGCGCCTGTGATAGAGCGATTATCGATTGATTTTGAGGATTCTATTAGGCCGTTCCTTATTTGTAGTCAATTAATATCAAGAGCTGAACTAAATGATGTGATTCAGTCAGTAAACCAAAATGCAATTACGTTGGTTAAAGCAGAAGCTGGGATGGGGAAAAGTGCCTTACTCTTGGAATTGCATCAAAAACTTAGTACTGAAGGCACAATCAGTATCCCTATTCGCCTCGACAGGAAGAGGCCGGAAAACAATGTTGATGCCTTTGGTCAATCTTTAGGGTTTCCTTACTCTCCAGTTTTAAGCGTCAGTAAATACGCAAAAGATAAAAAATTTGTATTTATCTTAGATCAACTGGACGCTATCAGATGGACAGCTGGACATTCGAATAATGCTTTGCAAATCTGCCAGGAACTTGTAAGGCAGATACTATCGCTCAGGAACGATGGATTAGAAGCCAGTATCGTACTTGCATCTAGAGATTTTGATATTAGTGAAGATATTGCGTTATCTAGTTGGATTGCAAGTATCAAAGATGACCTGAAAGATTTTCATATTTCCAACTTAGATGAAAATACTGTCGAGAAACTAATATCGCCTTTCGAAAGCTATAAGACTATTTCGGAAGAAAAAAAACGCACTCTGCAAGTTCCGCTTTGGTTAAGCATTTATCTTACAATTGCCAATCGCACTCAATCAGCACCTCGATTCAACAACAAGTTGGAATTAGTTAAAAAATACTGGGAAGACAGGATAAGTCTCGTAAAGACTCTGAATACTAGTGAACAGGATGTTGCAAGATTGATAGATGAAATCGTTGTTCTAATGACGAGTAGGTCACGATTGGCAATATCGGAAAATTCGTTATCAATTGGGACACAGAACTCTTTGGACGCACTGCTTTCGGTTGGAGTTCTGACTAGGCAAAAACACAGAATTAGCTTCCGCCATCAAGCTCTGTACGACTATCAAGTTGGTATCAAACTTTTCAATGCAGGTATCGATTCTTCTTCAAAGTTGATATCAGAGATAGGTGACTTCAGTCATCAAACGTTAACCAAAAGAGAGCATCTAAAATACGCTTTGAACATGTTGTTGGATTCGGAACAACAGGCGTTTTGCGATTGTGCTGAAACCATTCTATTAAGTGATAAGATCAGGTTTCATCTTAAGTATTTAACCCTTAATTCAATAAAAGAGTTAACTAACTTAACGAAGCCAGCCAAGTCGATGATCGATAAAATCATTGCTGAGCCTGAGTTGCTGTCTAAATTTATTTCAACTTGTAGTTACAAGAACGCAGATATTATTCGTTATCTATCTGACACATCAAAAATCTCGGATTGGCTAAATGGTTCAGATGACGAGTTGATAGAAACTTCAATAAGGCTTCTGCATTCAATCGCTGACTCAAATCCTGAGATTGTAATAAAGGAACTTAAGCCATTTGTCGGGATAAGCGAGTTATGGAATAACAGAGTGTATAGGGGACTATGTTGGGATATAGAAAAAGATTCTGATTCGATGTTCGAGCTAAGATTGGAACTCTTTACTAGAGGCTGTAACGTAGACTTTATTGATTGGAAAGCTCTGTCCCAAAAGGTGCCTGAACGAGCGCTGACTCTAATTGAACTAATGTTGTCTCACTACAAAGGTGTTCTTTGCCTGCCAAGATACTCTCCCGAAGCATTAAGTACCGAGTCGTTTGCAAGAAGGGACAATTGGTCAGCAAGTGAAATAGACGAAATTACACAGATTGCTAATCTAATTCCTGAAGAAGTCCTTGAGAGATTATTAACATTAATCTACTCGTTCTTAGGTGACTTACAGGACGAAGAGGTAGCTTATCAATGGCTTCAAAAAGATGACCTTTCGCGATACGAAGTCACAAGTAGCCTAACTCATGGCGTGTTTTCTCTTATTTTGCATTCCGGGCAAATGATCGCATCAGAAGATAGACTACTGGAATTGATACGTCCGTACCTGAATAGCGATAGCCCTGTCATAAACTACCTTATAGCTAACTTAATGTTGAACCTCTCAGAAGTGCATGCTGATTTGACAATAGGCTGGCTGCTGGACAACCCTGAAAGCCGCTTTAGATGCGGAAACACTTATGCAGAGCCTGAATGGATTTTACCTGGCAAATTAATTACCAAATTTTCTCAACATTGCTCTGAGCACCTTTTAGAAAAATTGGAAGAAAATATTTACTCATTTAAAACTAAGTTAACCATAGACAACATCAAGTGGCGCTTAGAAGCGAGACGACGAGGGATGTACTACTCCTTCTGGGGAGAAACACAACACTTTTTACTTCCATGTTTGCCGAAAAGCCTAATTTCAGACAATTCTAAGCAACTAATTGGTGTTTTAAAGCGCAAATTCTCAGATTACAGTGATTATGATTTTTGCTCTGTAAGCAATCGATCTGGAGGTGTAGTTACATCTCCTCTTCCTATAGGTAATCGTCTGTCAGATAAGAGTTGGAAAAAGATCATCCTAACGCCAGAAGATGAAGTGAATACAGGAAATTGGAAACAAGTTGGTGCTGAAGTTATTACCGAGGTAAGTGTAGAGCAGTTTTCTCGTACTTTAGAAGTAGCCGTCAAAAACGAACCTGAACGCTTTGCTAATTTCGCTTTATCGCTTCCAAAAGATATTAACAATAAATACGTCCGCGCATTTTTTTGGGGACTTACCAAAAGTAATCCGAGCAGAATTACTAAAGGCTAC
This sequence comes from Neptunicella sp., assembly GCF_048268085.1. Taxonomy (NCBI): domain Bacteria; kingdom Pseudomonadati; phylum Pseudomonadota; class Gammaproteobacteria; order Alteromonadales; family Alteromonadaceae; genus Neptunicella; species Neptunicella sp. The sequence continues at coordinate 143,008 of NZ_JBLWWF010000008.1, forward strand.
CTTGAAAATTGGCAACAATGCCCCGTTGAGTTGACAGAAAAGGTAATAGAGCATTTCGGGGACAGTGGAAACGAGAGTGCAATAGCGAGGTTAATTGAAAGTAGAGTTGATGACGAAAGTTGGTCGCCAGCGACAATAGCTCTACTAGAAAAAATCGCACAAACTGCCGAAGATCCGTGCTTTAACAAGCTGAATGTCCGTGATATCAAAAAAAGTGAGAATGCCAGTGAGGCAGATGTTGAGACCTTACGCGGTAATGCAATCAATTGTACCAGAGGTATTGCGTATGGTGGTATTGCACGCGTTTTTAGGAAAGATCAAGCGTATGCGATAAAACACCAAAGCTTAATAGACAGCGCTATCAATGATTTTCACCCAGCTGTGAATATCACTGCTGTTGATCTTTTGTTACCTATGTCCAATTACGATAAGGATTTTGCAGACAGTAAGTTTTTAGAGCTATGTAATAAGGATTTACGAATGACCAGCGCATATGGTGCTCATCATTTCTTCAACAATGGTTTTGAAGGCCATCAGCAATCAAAGTATGTTGAGCTGGTATTGCAAATGCTCAAGTCCTCCTACGATGATGTGAAAAAAGAGGCTGCTCGCCAAGTTTATGCGCGTTGGTTTTTCAATGATCTATTTCAGAATGAAGTCAGTTTGGTACTAGACGGTGATGAAATCTTGCAAGAAGGTTGCGCCTCTGTAGTCCAACAGTTTTTGCGGGAAGATAAACATCACGACAAAATTCACAAAGTAATACCAGCCTATTCCGCGCTTTTGAACTGTGAAAATGAAGATGTTCTTAGAACAGTAGGAGGTAGCGTTAGGAATCAAAATTATTGGGAAAAACACAATGCAACTCAACTTTTTGACATTTTTGTGCAATCAAAAGCGGCTAAGTATTGCTTATGGGAGCTTTTTGAACAGCTAAGTTGTCATCCTCGCTCAATATCAGAATTTAGCGCACACCTATATCAACTCATAGACAACCTTACTGGTGACACGTCAGAAGATGTGCGAAATAAGCATATGAGAATTCGTGAAACGTCGATTATTAAAGTGCTGCAAAGATTGTATGATGAGGCAACTGAGGAAGAAGACAAGTCAACTATCAATGTTTGTTTAGACATTTGGGACAGAATACTTTCTTCAGAAGTGTACGCCGCAATCAACGCAGTTAATGAATTAGACAAAGGACTACTAAGTTAACTATTGCTGGAAAAGTGGCAAAGTACAATTGCGTTAGATGTCGGCAGATTTTGTAGGCTTTCCCCCTATATTGGTTTCGGTGTTTTTTAACACCTTTGCTCAAAAATGCAGCACACACCAATTCTTAAGAAAAACAGCCCAATATAATGGGCTGCGCGTGTAGGAACTACACGACTATCCTCGAAGGCTTCAGACGATAAACCCTAACGCCTGATGGATTATACGCCTCCAGGGTCGTACCCTGATGCACCATAGCCCTATCTCATGCACCCAGGTGTGGGCCGTTATTATCGATAACGAATCGCGGTGTGCGCTGCCAATCACAAAGATAAGCTACTTTCAAAAATAATGTTTGGAAAAACCCCGGTAAGATTACCGGGGTTTTATTTGAAGGCGGATTGGCGACGAGTCGTCCCTACTCGAAAGAGGTAGGGACGACTCGCAGAGTCGCCAGTCGAGGCCACTGCTCATGATGCCTCGACACCCAATCCGCCTTAAATAATTGCAGGGCCAGAAGAGGGATAGAGATTTGAGCGTGTCAAAAAGGTGTTGCAATCTCTGATCACTGTGATAATTTTGTTTATGAACTAGCTCGACATGAGCATCAAGAAAAAGGGCGTTCTCACTGCCCGCAACACGTTCCTGAGGAGCTGCATTCGCAGCATTATGGGTCACACGACCACCCCACAATAAACAACACAAATATAAACCACAGTAGTTCGCGCTGTATTTCAACAGAAATCACACGGCTCAGCTTTGTTGCTTTAGACCAGTTAGCCTTTATGTCTTATGACAATATGCTCGGTTACGCACCGTTCATATGGCTTTAAAACTTACCTATTTTGGCATTTCGCCCCCTGGTCTTTGGTTTGGTGTTTTTCTCAATACTTTCAAAATTAAATTTTAAATTTATGAGGAACATGAAATGAGCCAATTAGGATATCGTCTTCATCAAATGGTGAACGACACTCACCGCGAAAGTAGCTTTAGCACTAGAGCTACTCGTAGCAAAGTATTAAACCTTGCTGCAAAGCAGCTACTCAAACATGGTTATAAATTAAAGGACCCTACCGGTCTTAAAACCAAGCATATCAATCATCTTGTTACACGTTGGCAAGATGAAGGTCTAGCGGCAAAAACAATAAAAAACAGAATGGCGGCCTTGCGTTGGGTTGCCGAAAAAATAGGTAAACCTAATATCTGTTCACGTAGCAATGATGACTACGGCATTCCAAGAGTTCGCAACAATCCCATTGGCAAGTCAAAAACGTTAGACATAGATAAGCATGCCAAGATCAAGAGTGACTTAATCAAGCTTTCCCTGCGTTTGCAGCAAGAGTTTGGGCTTAGAAAAGAGGAGTGTATGAAATTCAGCTTATCCTATGCTTTGATAGACGCTAACACTCTGCAAATAAAAGGCTCATGGGCTAAGGGTGGCAAATACCGCAAAATTCCGATTTTAAAAGAATCTCAACAACAGCTTATTCGTGATATTGCTGCTGTTACTAAAGGCGCACTTATCGAACCTGACAAGAACTATAAGTCACAAATGGGAGAGTACGACCGCGAAACCATCCGAGTTGGATTAAATAAAAATCACGGATTACGTCACCATTACGCAAGGGAGCGTTATTTAGAGCTTACAGGCTGGAAATGCCCTGCCGACGGAGGCCCTCATAGAAAAGAGCTATCTCCTATTGATTATGAGCGTGATACGAAAGTTCGTGAGCAAATTAGCCAAGAATTAGGCCACGAACGATTGAAGATTACCTATGCGTACTTGGGCAGTTAAAATTAGGCATGCCTAATTTTATCCGCTTACTGACCAATCCAATATCTTTTCAGCCAACTCGTCTTCAATGCAGTACAAGAAGGCAGTTGGCACTTTCAGAACACCGCTCAACGCGACTACCGTTTTGAAATCCGGTGTGTGAACACCACGCTCATACTGGTTCATACGAGCAGACGCAACAAACTTATCCATCCCCGCCATTATTCCTAACTGCTTCTGGGACAGACCTAGTCTTGTTCTTGCTTGCTTTAGCCGTATCGGAAACGGCGAACCATCATTAGTTTTCAATTGGTGTAAGACATTTACTCTTGAAAACTAAGATTTTCTTAGCTTTAATTGAATCTGGATACTAAGGAATACTTAGGTGCAAATTAGGCATGCCTAATTCTTTTGAAGGGGAGTTATGATTTTGGAAACGTTGTTTTTTGTACTATTTGGGATTGTTTACTTTTTAGTTTGGGTATTTACTGCTGACGATGAGTCGTCAGATAAAAATGATCAGCTTGACCAACTTGATGATGGTATGGGGAATATTATCGGTGATGGCGAGCATATGACTCGTGAAGAGGCTGAGGATGCTCAGGCACGAGGCGAACTTTATGACACTTACTATTAAATGATTTGGCATGCCAAATTATTTAATAGTAATGAAGGTATTATCAATGACACCCAACGCTTTGTTAATGGTATGGTTATGTTTCTGCAATCCTGTTTACCCGCTGATATGATAAATTAAATGGAGAATGAAAGTGTGGCCACTTTTCGTTAGCTGTCTGATGATACTCGGTGTTGTCGCCTTTTTTACAATTTACTTTTTTCGCTCGAGAAAAGAGCTCGATGACTAAGGAAATTAGTAATCCACCAATCAACTTTTTCTAGCCACCCTCTTCAAAATAATTTGGCATGCCAAATTATTTTGAGTGAAAAACAAATTTACATATATCTACTTTAACCTCCCACTTTTATCGGGCTGATTTAGCTTATTTTATAAGCAACTTCTATTTAGAAATGTTCTAGATCTTACATGACCGAAAAAACCCTCTAAATCTTACCCTAGCTTTTCTACTACCTATCTAAATGCCCAATGCTAGATTCACTGGTAACTATTGAGCCGACAATGACATTAGCGTGAATCAGAGGTAACCGTAATGATTAACCGTTTTCAAAAACAGAAACCAGAATTTTATTTATTGGAAGAAATTGCGGAGATTTTGCGTTCCAGTAAGAGAACAATTTACAACCGAATTTACCGTAACCGTGTTTATGGAGAACAAAATCCAGTACCACCTTATATCAAGATGAATGGAAAGCTTCTATTTCCTTCGAATGATTTTGAAAGGTGGATTGAGCAGAAAAAATCTGACATATAATTATAGTTAAGTTGACGTTACGATGCTTCATGCATCCAACTTGAAGAAAGCTCTTTCTCTTTCGGAAAATGTACCGAAAAAATTTATCGGTTATTACCCCGCTGAGCTTTCAGATCCTGCTATTTTACCACTATCACAACAACATGGTTTGTCAAAGCAAAACCTATCGGAACAAAATAATCATAGGAATCTAACTATCTGTGCTGAAAATGGGTTACCTAGAGGTACATTTGGCCGGTTAAGCATTTGTTACTGGGTTAGTTTGTTTGTGAAATGCGAAACAACACTATCAACTGAACAGATCTTGAATTCCACTCAAGCAAAGTCCAAGAGCCAACTATTTTTGGAGGTCGTTGGCAAAAGACAGAGTGGCTCAGCCCAGCTCGAATCTTTCTGGAAGAGTTATTACGCAGCGACGCGGATGCAGTTAAAAGTTAAAAATGTCTTCAAACCGATTAATAACTCGAATTCACTGAGCACAAACTGGCTCACCCTCAAAGATCAGTTGACACCAGTTCCCGTAGATATTCGGGCATTGCATTTATTGCACTTGCAACAATCAGCTCTGGGCATCGACCTCTATATATTTTTAACTATCAAAGCCTTCAGTCTTGCTAAAGCGGGTTATTCGGACAAGCTATTTCTTCTATGGGCAACTCTTGAAGATGTTTTCATCAACGAGCGAAGCCGGTGCAAAAATTTATATGAATTCAAAAAGCGAATAAAGTCTGCAATGGAAAAAGTTATAAATTGCTTTCCAGGCAGCCACATCGAATATAAAAATGCAGACGGACTATTCATCAAGCGAATCACTCCATCGGTTCAAATCTTACCTAGTACTAACGCGCAAGAAAAAACGTAAAAAGTAACAATGGAGATGCTCGCCAATGAAAACATGGGAAGCCCAGTTCAATGTATTGTTAAAAGTGCAGGTTGAAAAAACCTCTGTACTTATGAGATTTTTCACCAAAATCACCTGTGGACACTGCAAGTTCTCCACGTACGAAAAAAGTTCAGGACAACCTCAATCGCTTGCTAGAATTGGCCTTCAGCGATACGCTAATAGTTTGCATTTAGTTCTTATTTATTTTTCTGTTATTACAGGTTACTGTCTGTTGAAAAACTAGTGAAACGTTGATTCCCTCCGTTAGTGTCAAAGTTACTGAAGATGAAAAGCGAATAGAAGAAAACGCTATAAAATTTGCAAAAAATAACCGCACTTCAATAGCAAATGAATTAACTGATCTGGAGCAATATCCAACCGATGAGGAACCGGTATCGGTTTTCATGGCGGGCTCTCTACGTGCGGGTAAGACCGAAGCATCTAAAGCATTTTTGGAGGAACTTAAAGCTGAGAATGTTATTCGCATCGATCCTGATGAGCTTCGTGAACACTTCGAAAATTACCACAGAGATAATTCTTATCTTTTTCAAAAGTCGTCTCTTTTATTGTCGAACGTACGCTTGATAAAGCGTTTAAACGGAATCAGTCATTTCTGTTAGATGGGACATTGACGAATTATAATATTGCTCATATGATTTTAGTGTCTACTTTGGAAAGTCATCTTCCCCTAAAACATAATTCCGAAAGACTGATAGAACATATATTGAATAGCCACTAAGAATTTATTAATTTTCAGATATATGCGTCGTTGGGTTCAGCGTTTCAACAACAAAATCAATCCAACCGTATCTTGGGATACTATTGTCTAAATAGTAATCCGGCTGAATCCCAATTCCATCGATAGTAATATCGGGAATTCTCAAACTTCGAGACAAACTATAAAATAAAGTCAATCGCTGGGATGGTGAAGTTACGTGGTAAGTGTTAGAGATATCTAAGATGCCTGAAGTAGTTTTCCCAAACAGTTTGACCTTTGTACTTTGCTTCGCCTCTAAGAGGAATTGTTCAGCCGAACTGGCATTATTTTCATTAATCAAAATAGCGATGTTCTTAGGGTTAGACAGCACTTGATCAAAACGGGTTACACTAATTTTAGACTTCTCAAGCATCACAAATTCACCTAATTTGGATTGAAGAGTTTTTAAGTTTTTTTTCGCCCAATCAACAACATCCCGCCCATATTTTCCATCAACCATATCCTGCATACGCCGATTATTTAACGGTGTTGATTTATATTCGACGCCAACAATACGGATAGGATTTGTATAGAGCAGTGGTAATAAACCATTGTAGGTACTATCACTCCCCCCTCCGTTGTTTCTGATATCGATAATCAGGGTCGATGATGATGAAATACTAGACATGTTAGCTTCGATCAGATCATCGATTTTCTGCTTATTGCTAAAATCAAATGACGGTATTCTGAACAGTAAAACATTTTCAGAAATTTTTTCAAACATAGGGGCATTTGCGTTACGAAGTCGAATATAGCGACTAGCACTTTCACCGGTTGGAGTACGTCCATTAATTCGCGTCATATATGTGTGATCACCAATATCAATAATATTTCCGTCAAGTTCAAAAAAAGAATCAAGATTTTGTTCACTATGATTACCCATAAAATAAGACGCTCTATAGCCTCTAATGCCGTTCACTTAAGGTGAGCGGCATTGTTGTTTCTAGGGTATCGACTTGGCCTTTTCTTCACCGTTCTTGGAAAACTCCTGTGTCGTCGTGGCTCTAAAATCAAGCTTTCACT